>JANMYI010000325.1:0-3396 GCA_031381955.1 Burkholderiales bacterium | reverse complement strand
GTTGCTGAACGGGATGTCATGGTCCTGCGCATACTTCTCGACGTTCTCCTGGTCGATCATCACGATCACGCTCAGGTAGGGCCGCTTGTCGCCGATCACCACCGCGTCCGTCACATACGGGCTGAACTTCAGCTCGTTCTCCCACTCGCTGGGCGTGACGTTTTTGCCGCCGGCGGTGATGATGATGTCCTTCATGCGGTCGGTGATGCTGAAGTAGCCGTCGTCATCGACCCGGCCCACATCGCCCGTGTGCAGCCAACCGTCGGGCGTGATCGTTTCAGCGGTTCTCTGCGGCTGATTTAAGTAGCCGATGATGACGTTGGCGCCGCGCAGCAAGATCTCATCGGTGCCTTGCGCAATGCGCATTTCAATGCCGGGCCCGGGCCGGCCTATCGTGCCCGGGCGCATGGCCCGGCGCGGGTTCACGGTGCCGCCGCCCGTGGTCTCCGTCATGCCCCAGCCTTCGCCCAGCGGCACGCCCAGCGCGAGATACCAACGAATGAGATCAGGCGAAATGGGCGCCGCGCCGGTCAGCCCGACTTGCACGCGGTTCAGCCCGATCATGCGCCGCACGTTGCCCAGCACCAGCGCGCGCGCCACGGCGTATTGCGCACCCAGCCAGGCGCCGGGTTCGCGCTGGGCCAGCCGCAGCTCGGCCACCTGCTTGCCCACCGCCACCGCCCAGCCATAAGCGGCTTGCTGAATCTTGCCGGCCTCGCTCAGGCTGATCATCACCTGCGAATAAATCTTCTCCCACACGCGCGGCACGGCAAAGAACAAGTGCGGCTGCACTTCACGCAGGTTCTCAAAAACCGTTTCGGGGTTCTCGACGAAATTGATCACCGAGCGCCGCGCCATCGGAATGTAGGCACCGATCAAACGTTCCGCCACATGGCACAACGGCAGGAAAGCAATGCGCTCGCCGCCTTCGGCAATGCCTTCGAACAGACTGGTGCTCAAGCCGGCCAGCACCGCGCAGATGTTGCGGTGCGAAATCATCGCGCCCTTGGGCTTGCCCGTGGTGCCCGAGGTGTAGACCAAGATCGCCAGGTCCTGCGTGCTGCGGCAGGCCAGGCGTTCGTCCAGCAGCTTGGGTTGCGCCAACAAATGTTCGCGGCCCAGCGCGATCAACGCGTCCAGGCTGATGATGCGCGGGTCATCGAGGCCGCTCAGCCCTTCCATGTCGAACACGATGACCTTGCGCAATAGCGGCAGGCGCTCGGCGACTTCAAGGTACTTGTCGAGCTGCTCGTCGTCTTCCACAAACAAGAACACGCTGCGCGAATCGCTGCACAGGTATTCCACCTGCGCCGCGGCATCGGTGGGGTAGATGCCGTTGCACACGCCGCCCATGCTTTGCACGGCCACATCGGCCCACAGCCATTCGCGGCAAGTGTTGGCCAGCACCGATGCCACCTCGCCCGGCACCAGGCCCAGGCTCACCAAGCCGGCGCCGATTTCCTTCACGCGCAGCGCCACGTCGTTCCAGCTGTAGGCGTGCCAGATGCCCAGTTCCTTCTGGCGCATCATGGTGGCATCACCCAGCTCAGCCACGCGCTGCCAAAACAACTTTGGCAAGGTGTCATACGCCAACGGCTGCAGGTTCCAGCCGAACTCTGCGCCGCTGACGATGCGGTGGGGGTCTTTGGCTGCACTCATCGCCAGGTCTTCTTTTTCTTCCAGCGCCGCTCGCCGCGCACGCCGGCTTCCTTCATGCCCAGGTAGAACTCCTTGATGTCTTCCTTCTCGCGCAGCCGCGCGCAGGTGTCTTCCATGACGATGCGGCCGTTTTCAAGCACATAGCCGTGGTCGGCCACGTTGAGGGCCATGTTGGCGTTCTGTTCCACCAGCAGCATGGTGGTGCCGCGCTCGCGGTTGATGCGCACCACGATCTCGAAAATCTCGCGCGTGAGCTTGGGTGAAAGCCCCAGGCTGGGTTCATCGAGCAAGACGAGCTGCGGCGCGGCCATCAGCGCACGCGCAATGGCCAGCATCTGCTGCTGCCCGCCTGAAAGCAAACCGGCGTCTTGAGTGGCGCGTTCGCGCAGGATCGGAAAGTAGCCGTAGGCAGCTTGCATGTCTTGTGCCACGGCGTCGCGGTCATGCCGCGTGTAGGCACCCATCAAAAGGTTTTCGCGCACCGACAGCAGCGGAAAGACTTCACGCCCCTCGGGCACGTGGCTCAGGCCGCGCTGCACGATCAGCGCCGGGTCCATGGCCGTGATGTTCTCGTTGCGGTAGGTGATGCTGCCCTTGCGCGGATCGAGGATGCCCGAAATGGTTTTCAGGATCGTGCTCTTGCCTGCACCGTTGGAGCCCAGCACGGTGACGATCTCGCCGCGCTTGACGCGCAGACTCACGCCGCGGATGGCCTTGATCGGGCCGTAGGCGCTTTCCACGTTGTTCAGCGCCAGGATGTTCTCGTCGCTCATTGGGGTGCCTTCGTGCTGCGCACTGCGGTGCGAGCCCCTTCGGGCGGCCGGGCGGGGCTCATCGAGGCGCCCGCCGCAGGCTGGACAAATCATCCGTCGAACCCAGGTACGCCTCGATCACCCCCGGGTGGTTCTGCACCTCCTGCGGCGTGCCCATGGCCAGCACCTCGCCCTGGCTGAGCGCCAGCACGCGATCAGACACCTTGTTCACCAGGCTCATGTCGTGCTCGACCATCAGCACCGTGATGCCGAGTTCGCGCTGGATGTCGTGGATCCAGAACGCCATGTCTTCGGTCTCTTCCACGTTCAGGCCTGAAGACGGCTCATCCAGCAGCAGCAGCTTGGGCTCGGCGCACAGCGCGCGCGCCAGCTCCACCACCTTGCGCACGCCATAGGGCAGGCCGGCGATCATGCTGTCCCGGTGGTGTTGCAGGTCGAGCAGTTCGATCACCTCCTCAGCCTTCTGGCGCGCCGCCAATTCGCCCTGGCGCGCCGTGCGCGTGAAGAACATGTCTTGCAACAGGTTGCTGCGGCGGTGCGTGTGGCAACCGATCAGCAGGTTTTGCAACACCGTGGCGTGCTCGAACAACTCGATGTTCTGGAACGTGCGCGCAATGCCCAAGGCAGCCACTTGGTGCGCCGGCCTGGCCACCAGGTCTTGCCCCTCGAAGGTGATGCGGCCCTGCGTGGGCTGGTAGATGCGGCTGATCAGGTTGAACACCGTGGTCTTGCCCGCGCCGTTGGGGCCGATCAGCGTGAAGACCTCGCCACGTTGCACCTTGAAGCTGACGTTATTCACCGCCACCAAGCCGCCGAAGCGAACGGTGAGGCCTTCGGCCACGATGAGGTCGTTGCCCAGCGTCATTTCAAGCGGTCCGACTTCTGGAACGACTTTTGCCGCTTGAACATGCCGCGGCGGTAGAACGGGAACAACTGCAAGTAGGTTCGAATCTTCAGCCAGCGG
>JANMYI010000319.1:0-3603 GCA_031381955.1 Burkholderiales bacterium | reverse complement strand
ACAGGGCTTCGCCCATCCACTCTTCACTCTTCCCATCGTGATAATCCCACGCCACGTCGCCCGCGGCCAGGATGTTGGGGATGTTGGTCTGCAAGTATTCGTTCACCTGCACGGTGCGGTTGACACTCACGCCCAGTTCTTCGAGGCCATAGCCCTGCAAACGCGCCACGCGGCCCACGGCGCATAACAGCACATCGAAGGCGACCCGTTTTTCCTGGCCAGCGGCCTCGACGATGATGGCCTTCTCGTCGCCCACCCGCTCGCAACGTAGCGCCTTGTGGCCGGTGAGCACGGCCACGCCGTCGGCCTCCAGCGCCTGGCGCGCATAGGCCGACACGTCTTCGTCTTCACGCAGCATCAGGCGCGGCGCCATCTCGATTTGCGTGACGTGCGAGCCCAGGCGGGCGAACGCTTGCGCTAGTTCGCTGCCGATCGGCCCGCCGCCCAGCACCACCAGGCGCCGGGGTTGTTCGCGCAGGCTCCACAGCGTGTCGCTGGTCAGGTAACCCACGTCTTCCAGCCCGGGCAGCGGCGGCGCAAAAGGCCGTGCCCCGGTGGCCACCACGATGTGGCGGGTGGACAGGACTTGCTCGCCACCATTCGCGCGAACGATCTTCACGTGCCAGGGGTCGATGATGGTGGCCGTGCCTTCGACCACATCCACGCCGAGCGACGTATAACGTTCGACGGAATCATGCGGCTCGACGGCCTTGACGATGCCGGCCACGCGCTGCATCACCTGGGCGAAGTCGAGCTGGAAATCAGCCCGTGCAATGCCGTAGTCGCTGCTGTGGCGCATCTGGCGCGCCAGCGTGGCGGTCTTGATCAGCGCCTTGCTCGGCACGCAGCCGTAGTTCAGGCAATCGCCGCCCATCTTGTGGCTCTCCACCAGCGTGACCTTGGCCTTCACCGCCGCGGCGATGTAGCTGGTGACCAGGCCGGCCGCACCGGCGCCGATGACCACCAGGTTGCGCTCGAAGTGCTTGGGTTTGAGATGGGCCCACTTGGCATAGACCTTGCGCGCCTGAATGGCGTTGACGATTTTCTTGGCGATGAGGGGGAACACGCCGAGCAACACCAATGAGATCAGCAAGCCCGGCGTCAAGATGCCCTTGAGCGAGGTGATCTGCGCCAGTTGCGTGCCGGCCAGCACATAGACGATGGTGCCCGCCAGCATGCCCACCTGGCTGACCCAGTAGAACGTGGCGGCCTTCATCGTCGTCAGGCCCATCAACAGGTTGATGACGAAGAACGGCAGCAGCGGCACCAGGCGCAAGGTGAACAAGTAGAACGCGCCGTCTCTCTCAATGCCCTTGTCCACCTCGGCCAGGCGTGCGCCGAAGCGCGCCTTGACGCTGTCACGCAGCAAGTAGCGCGACACGATGAACGCCAGCGTGGCGCCGATGCTCGACGCAAACGACACCAGCACCGTGCCCACCCACAGCCCGAAGATCGCGCCGGCCAGCAGGGTCATCACCGCCGCGCCGGGCAGTGACAGCGCCGTCACCGCCACGTAAATGGCGAAAAACCCACCGGCCACGGCCAGCGGCTGCTGCGCATACAACTGCACAAAGCCATCGCGCGCGCCCTTGATGTAGTCGAGGCTGAGGAAGCGCCCAAGGTCAAACGCAAAGAACGCGGCCACCAAGGCGATCAGCGCCACCACCAGCCACAGCTTGCTCTTGTTCATGCTTGTCTCGTTGTTTGATTAGGTCGCTCCGGCGCGGCCCACCTTACCGCTTTGCCACTTCGCCGAGAAGGGCCCACCCTGAGGCCAGCCGGGTGGCGATGGTCAAGCCGCACAGTGCGGCAAAGCCATAGGCCCACCACGCGAAGTGTTCAGGCCATACGCACATCAAGGCAAAGCAGATCAAGGTTTCGCTGGCTTCCGTCAAACCGCCCAGGTAGTAGAGGCCTTTTTGCGGATACGCCGCGCTGGCCAGGCCGCGCCGTTCGGCCAGTGCGGCAAAGGCCAGGAAGCTGGAGCCGGTGCCGATGAACGCCGCCAACAGCACGGCGGCGGGCAAGGCATTGCGCACCGGGTCTGCCAGGGCGAAGGCCAGGGGGATGCTGGCGTAGAACAGAAAGTCCAGCGTGATGTCGAGAAAGGCACCGCGGTCGGTGGGCGTGGTCAGGCGCGCCACGGCGCCGTCGAGCGCATCGCAAATGCGGCTGGCGACGATGAGGGCCAGGCCGGCCAGCGGGCGCCCCAGCGCGATGGCCAGGGCAGCGAGCAAGCCCAGGGCGAAGCCGATCAACGTCACCTCATCGGCATTCAAACGCCAGCGCACGAGCGCGCGCGCGGCCTGCTCCACGGGGGGCTTCAAAAGCCGCAGCGCCGCGCGGTCAAGCATGTTGCGCAGCCAGTTGGATGCAACGCGCGCCAGCCGGCACGTCTTGCGCGTCATGCGTGACCAGCACGCCCGCCACTTGGTGTGTGCGCAACTGCTGCCACACGAAGCGGCGCATTTGCTCGCGCAAGCTGGCATCGAGCCGTGAAAAAGGTTCATCGAGCAGCAGCACCTGTGGCCCGGCCAGCAAGGCGCGCAGCAGCGACACGCGCGCGCGCTGCCCGCCCGACAAGCTGGCCGGCATGCGCGCACCGAAGCCCGCCAACCCGGCCTGCTCAAGCGCGCCTTGCGCCGCCGCCTGGCGCTGGTGACGCTGGTGGCGTTCACCGCGAGGCAAGGCAAACAGCAAGTTATCTGTAACGTTGAGATTTGGGAACAGCAGGTCGTCTTGAAAGAGCAAGCCCACGCGGCGCTGTTCAGTGGGCAGCGCGCTCACGTCTTGCCCATTGATGAGGATGCGCCCGCTGCCGTGCAAGGGCGGCTGCAACAGCCCGGCCAGGTGCGCCAGCAGCGAACTCTTGCCGCAGCCGCTTGGGCCCATCAGCGCCAGCACCTGGCCGGCGGCCACGCTGGCATCAATGGCCGGCACCAGCAGGCGAGCGCCGAGGTTGATGACGATGTCTTGCAGCTCAAGCAGCATGGGCGCGCATGCTACGGTGGGCCACACGCTGGGCCAGCACAAAGCCCAGGGCCGGCAACACGGCCAGCAGCAACGCAAACGCCGCCGCCAGGTTGCGTTGCCCGCCCGAGGCCAGGGTGACGGCTTCGGTGGTGAGCGTGGGGTGGCGCGCCGCGCCGATGAACTGGGTGGCCAGGTATTGCGCCAGGCTCACGGCAAAGCCGATCGCCAGGGCCGAAGCCAATGGCGCGGCCAGCAGCGGCCACTTCACCCGCCACCAAAACACCACACGGCTGCGGCCCAGCGCCAGCGCGGTGTGCGCCAGCCGCGCATCGAAGCTGCGCCAGGCCGGCGCCAGCGCGGTCATGGCATACGGCAGCACCAACAGCACGTGCACCCACCACAAGCCCCACACGGTGCCGTCGAGTCGCGCCCACAGCGCCAGGCGGTACAGGCCACCGAGCCAGAACAGGCCCGGCAACACCAAGGGCAGCAAGACCAACACGCTGATGCGCCGGTCCCAGTGCGCGGGCGTGCTTTCCAGCCAGGCCAGCGCCAGCAGCAAGGCACTGGCCGCCGCGGCCAGCGCGCGCCGGGTTGGCTGAGCGCGGCCAGCCGCCTGGCGCCCGCCTT
>JANMYI010000312.1:0-2653 GCA_031381955.1 Burkholderiales bacterium | reverse complement strand
TGGCCGAGGCCACATTCATGGCGCGGGCCAAGGCGCCCAGCGCATAGTCTTCCTGCGCGATCGAGGTCGCGCCGAAGGTGTTGGTTTCGATGATGTCGGCCCCGGCGGCCAGGTATTGGTCGTGGATGGCGCTGATCACATCGGGCCGAGTCAGCGACAGCAGGTCGTAGTTGCCCTTCACGTCCTTGCCGTGCGCGCCCAGCAGCGTGCCGCGAAAGTCGGCCTCGCTCAAGGCATGGCGCTGAATCATGGTGCCCATGGCGCCGTCGATGATGACGATGCGCTCATGCAGAATCGCCGGCAGTGCCGCGGCACGCGTGTAGCGTGGGTGGTGTGGTGATGGGCTTGATGCAGTGACGGTCATGCCTGAATTGTAGAAAGAGCGCAGCGCACGATGAAGCATCTGTTGCCCCGACAGGCCCATGAATACTTGCAGGCGCACGCCAACGCGCTGTTCGTCGACGTGCGCATGGAGATCGAGTACCTCTACGTGGGCCACCCGCCGCGGGTGGTGCACGTGCCGTGGTACGAGTACCCCGAATTGGCGCCGCGGCCGGCGGCCTTCGTGGCCCAGGTGCTGCGCGAGGCGGGCACGCCAGAGCGGCCGGTGGTGCTGCTGTGCCGCTCAGGCCAGCGCACGGTGGCCGCAGGCCTGGCGCTCGAAGCCGCCGGATTCACGGAAGTGGTGAACGTGCTGCATGGCTTCGAGGGCGACCTGGATGAGCACTTCCAGCGCGGGCGCCTGAACGGCTGGCGCCATGACGGCCTGCCGTGGGAGCAGCTATAGCGCGGCCTTCATGAAGCCGATGCCGCGGCGCTGCCGCACATCAGGCTTCACACGGTGTTCGCTTTCCAGCTGGGCCATGAATTCGTCCGGCGTGAAAGCGTCGCCCAGGATCTCGATTTGCCGCTTCACTGCCGCAAAGTCGCCCGGCACCAGTTGGTCGAGGTGCAGCAGGCGCTGGCGCTGCTCATCCGTTAGCGCCAACTCATCCCCCGCCAAGGCCTCGGCCACGAACATGCGCTGGCGCTGCTCAGTCTTGAGCACGTTGAACTTGATCTTGAACGTGAAGCGCCGCAATGCGGCTTCATCGAGGTCTTCAAACAGGTTGGTGGTGCAAATGAACACGCCGGTGAAGCGCTCCATGCCTTGCAGCATTTCGTTCACTTCACTCACTTCGTAGCTGCGCTCGGCCATGCGCCGGCTGCGCAAGAAGCTGTCGGCTTCATCGAGCAGCAACACCGATTGTTCGGCCTGTGCCTCGGCAAACATGCGCGCCATGTTCTGCTCGGTTTCGCCCACGTACTTGCTGGACAGATCGCTGGCTTGGCGAATCATCAGCGGGCGCTGCAAAGCCTGGGCGATGTGCTCGGCCAGCGCCGTCTTGCCGGTGCCCGGCAGGCCATGAAAACACAGCGTGCCGTGGCCGCGCTTCTTCAACGCTTCAACGATGCGCGGCACCTCGAAACGCGACTCCACGTTCAGCAAGCTCAGGTCGTACGTTGTCACCACCAGACGCGCGCCGCGCTCGCCATTGTTGCTGTTGCCCAGGGCCGCATCGGCATTGCTCAGTTGCCGCAACAGCAGTGCTTCGAAGGCCGGCGCATCCAGCTCGCCGGCCGGCGTGGCCAGTTGCGCGAAGCGCACCGCGGTGCGGATTTGCGCCGGGGTCAATCCCTTGCGTTCGGCCAGCTTGGCGCTGAAGCTTTCGCTCACCGGCGCACCCGCCAGCGAACGCGACACCAGCCCTTCGCGCGCGCCGGGCGGCGGGCTCTTGAGCATCAAGTGGTACTGGAAGCGGCGGCGAAACGCCGGGTCGATCTGGTCGATGCGGTTGGTGACCCAGATCACCGGCACCGGGTTGGTTTCCAGGATCTGATTGACCCAGGCCTTGCCGCTCACGCTGGCGCTGGGCTGGGCGTCACTGGCGTCCATGCGCGCAATGAGGTGCGCGGCTTCGCTTGAAATGGGCGGAAAGACGTCTTCGACTTCATCGAACAACAGCGCGACCTCGGGGCTGCCTTTCAGGAACACCTGGCTGATGTGCAGGCTGCGATAGCGGTCGCGCCCGCTGAGCGAATTGCCGTCGCGGTCAGCGTATTCCACCTCGTACAACTCCAAGCCCGCGGCCTGCGCACACACCTTCGCCAGCTCGGTCTTGCCGGTGCCGGGCGGGCCGTACAGCAGCACGTTCACGCCCGGCTGCTTGCGCTGCACGGCGTGGCGCAACAAGCTCACCAGTACCGTTACTTCTTCGGCCACGAATGAAAAATCGCCGGGCTGCAACTCGCTCTTGCTGGCCGGGCGGGTGAACACGGCCATCAGGTCGCCCGGGGCGCGGTACTCGCGCATCAGCACCGGCGGCATTTGTTCGCTCACCTTCATCAGGTCAGCCAGGTCGGTGATGTTGTGTTCGGAGATCAGGTTCTCGACCATGCCCACGCGCTCCAGCCGCGAGCCGGCACGCAAGGCCTCGGCCACTTCGCGCGCATCGACACCGGCCACGGCGGCCAATGCCGCATAGGCCTCTTGCGCGCTGGAGACCTTGAACTCCACCAGCAGGCCGCGCAAGTCGCGCTGGTAGCGCGCCAAGGTGCCGTACAGCAGCAAGGCGCGCTCGGCCGGGTTGAGCTGCAACAGGCCAGCCAGCGC
>JANMYI010000266.1:0-2128 GCA_031381955.1 Burkholderiales bacterium | reverse complement strand
CGGCCGTGGCGGATGCGGTACAAGCGCGAGTCGCCGACATGCGACCACAGCGCGTGCTCGGCCGTCGGGTCGATCCACAGCACGACCACCGTGCAGTGCATGCGCGCCTCATGCGCTTGCGAGTCCTGGTGATGCAGCAGTTCGGAATGCGCCAGGCGCACGATCTGCGTCAGGTTGGCCGGCGAGAACGCCACCGCATCGTCGCGCAACAACCGCTCGATGCACGCCACCGTGCGCTGCGCCGCTTCAGCGCCGCGGCGGTGGCCGCCGGCACCGTCGGCCAGCACAGCGAAGTGGCCGTTGCGCGCCACGCCCACGGCCAGCGCGTCTTCGTTCTGGCTGCGCGCCCCGCGCGCGCTGCAACTGGCCATGCGGATCGGGCTCATTGGGCTACCCTGCGCGCTCGGCGCTGCGGGATGAGCGCTCATCGCCCGGCCGCCTCGCGCTGCAAGCGCTCGATCTGCTGCTCGTAGGCCGCCAGGAAGGCCTTGCCGAACAAGGTGTGAAAGTCTTCCTCGGCTTCATCGCGAATGGCGGCATGGTGCTGCAAGTACAAGTCCCACAGCCGCGCCTTGCGGTTCATGGGCAGCAGGTTGCTGAGCCTGGAGCCGGCGCCGAGTTTGGCCTCCAGCGCCTGCGGCGCAAAGCGATCGAGCATGCCTTCAACGGCTGCGCGCAGGCCGGCCACGCTGCCGATGGCATGGCCCACCAGGTCGTGCATGGCGTCGTCCATGGCGGCCGGGCCGTCGAGAAAACCGCGCAGCGGCGGCGCCAACAATTGTTCGAGCGCGGCGCGGGCATCGGGTGAAAACTTCAGCGGGTTGTTGTGCTGCGCCTGGATCACGGTGACGCCGGCGCGCAGCTCATGCTTGGTGCTGGCACGCACCGCAATCAATTGCAGGATGCCTGCCAGCGCGCTGCGCAAGATGCGGCCCAGTTCGCGCATCTGGGCCTCTTGCGCGCCGGGCACGGCCGAGTGTGCCGCCGTGTGCGCAGCCGGCGGCAGGCCGGCGCCTTCTAACAGGGCATTCCACAGGGCATTGGCGTCAGATTGGGCCAGGCTCGTGCCTGGCGGCGTGGGTGGGCTGGGCGGGCGAGGCGCAGCCGCGGCTGTGGGTGCGGGTGCGGGTGCGGGTGCGGGTATCGGTGCAGGTGCTGCCACCCGGGGTGCAAACCAGGCCGCGTTGAGCGCCGGTACATGGTCGTGCTGCGCCGGCTCAACCTGGCGCGAAGGCGCGTCGTTGAGGAAGTGCGCCAAGGGGTCGGCGCTGGCAGCGGTGGCGGCACCGCTGTCCAGGCCAAAGAATTGGTCCATGGAGGGCTGGGACGCGTCGCTGCCAAAGCCGAACGCGGCCAACGGGTCGGCCTGCGAATTGGGCGCCAGGTTGGGCGGCGTGAGGGCCGGCTCAGGGGCCAGCGCATCGGTGTTGGCGCGCGCCGGGGCAGGTGCGGCGAAGGGGTCGAAGTCGTCTGGCAGCCGCGGCGCAGCCGCTGGGCTCGGCGCCAGGGCGGCAGAGCCGGCCGCCACGCCGGCGGGCGCTGGCAGCAGCCCGGCAAAGGGGTCGGGCGGTGGTGCGGCCGGGCGGCTCGGCGGCGCTGTGGCCGATGGGGTGGCCGGTGATGTCACAACGGGCTGCCCAAACAGATCGGCGAATGGGTTGCTGCCTGATGCGCTGTCTGATGCGCTGCTTGATGTGCCGATCGGTGCGCCCGCGCCGGCGCCAAACAGATCGGCAAACACGTCGCTTGGCGCTGCTGCATGGCGCTGCGGTGCCGCGGCAGCGGGCCGCGGCGGGGTGGGCATGCGCGCGCTGGGCAGTGCCTGCTCAGGGCTGGGGGCAGGCACTGTCAAACCCGAACTCACACCGAGCTGCGCCTTGAGCAAATAGCCACCAATGCGCAAGGGTTCGGCGCCGCTCAAGGTGGCGCTGTCGCCGTGGGCCAGGGCCTGCCCGGCCACCGTGATCGGGTTGGCCGCGCCGACATTGCGGATCAGAAAGACATCGCCCTGCGCCACCACCTCGGCCTGCAAGCGCGAGACGTGGGGCGGGGGGTGGGGCCGCGGCCAGGTGTTGTGATCGCCACCGCCCATGGTGCCGGCGCGGTCGGGAAACACCGCGGGGATCGG
>JANMYI010000218.1:0-2339 GCA_031381955.1 Burkholderiales bacterium | reverse complement strand
CACCGATTTCGCCACCTGGGTGGCCGGCATGCCGGTGAACCTGCGCACCCATGCCCACGGCCAGGGCTACACCGACCTGAACTTCGTCATCCCGGAGCTGATTTCGCGGGTGGACTACTGGAAGGGCCCGTACTACGCCGAGATCGGCGACTTCGGCTCGGCCGGCGGCGCGCAGATGCACTACACCACGCGCCTGAAACAAGGCATCGCGCTGGGCACCTTGGGCGACTTCAACTACCAGCGCGCGCTGCTCGCCGGCTCGCCGGAGCTCGGCCCCGGCGCGCTGACCTACGGCCTGGAGTACGAACACAGCGACGGGCCCTGGGATGTGCCCATGAACTACAAGAAGTGGAACGGCTTGCTGCGCTATGCCATGCCGCTGGGAGAAGGCTCGCTCAGCCTGACGGCCATGGGCTACAACGGCCAATGGAACTCGACCGACCAGATTCCGCAGCGCGCGGTGGATGCCGGGTCGATCGGCCGCTTCGGCACGCTCGACGCCAGCGACGGCGGGCAGTCCAGCCGCTACAGCCTGTCGGCCGACTTCGCGGCACCGCTGGCCGGGGGTGAGTTCAAGAGCACCGCCTACTGGTTCAAGTACCGGCTGAACCTGTTCTCCAATTTCACCTACTTCCTCAGCGACCCGGTGAACGGCGACCAGTTCGAGCAGGCCGACGACCGCATCGTCTATGGCTGGACAGGGCAGTGGTCGAACAACGCCCGGCTGTTCGGACAGCCGACGCGCAACAGAGTCGGCTACGAGCTGCGCCAGGACCGCATCCAGCCGGTGGGCCTATATGCCACCCGGCAGCGCGGCCGTTTGTCGACGACGCGCGAGGACGACGTGGTCGAAGGCAGTGCCGGCATCTTTGCCTCGAGCGACACACAGTGGAGCGAGACCTTCCGCTCGGTGCTCGGCTTGCGCTACGACCGCTACCGCTTCGACGTGGACGCGCTGAGCACGCCACAGAACTCGGGCGACGTCTCGTCTGGCATCACCAGCCCGAAGATGTCGTTGATCTTCGGCCCCTGGGACAAGACCGAATACTTCGTCAACGCCGGCTATGGCTTCCACAGCAACGATGCGCGCGGTGTGACGATCAAGGTCGACCCGGTCAGCGGCGCCCCAGCCGATGCGGCGACGCCGCTGGTGCGCAGCAAGGGCGGCGAACTCGGCTTGCGCACCGAGGCCATCGCGAATGCGCAGTCCTCGCTGGCGCTGTGGGTCCTGAAGCTGGACAGCGAACTGGTCTTCGTCGGCGATGCCGGCGCCACCGAAGCCGGGCGCCCGTCGCAGCGCTACGGCGTCGAGTGGTCTACGCGCTGGCGCCCCAAGCCGTGGATGTTCGTCGACCTGGACATCGCCTGGAACCATGCCCGCTTCACCGGCGACGCCCCCGAGGGCAACCACATTCCCGGCGCGCCCGATGCCGTGGTCTCGGCCGGCGTCGCGGTCGATCGCTACGGGCCATGGTCGGGCGCGCTGTTCCTGCGCTACATCGGCTCGTACCCGCTGCTGGAAGACAACAGCGTGCGCTCCGACGCGCAGACCACCGTCGATGCGCAGATCGGCTACGAGATCCTGCGCGACCTGCGGCTGCGTCTGGACATCTTCAATGTCTTCAATGCGCAGACCAATGACATCACCTATCTCTACGAATCGCGCCTGCCGGGCGAGCCGGCGGCGGGTCTGGCCGACGTGCACTTCCACCCTGCCCAGCCGCGCAGCTTCAGGGTGTCACTGTCCTACAGGTTCTGACGCCCACGCCGGCCTTCAAGCCAGGCAGGTGCGGTTCTTGCCGGTGCGCTTGGCCTCGTACAAGGCCTCGTCCGCACGCTCCAGCGCACCTTCCAGCGCTTCGCCATCGCGCAGTGCGGTGACGCCGGCCGAGAAGGTGATGAAGACTTCCGTGTTTTCGTGCATGAACAAGCTGGCCGTCAGTTGACGTTGCAGACGGCCGAGTACCTGCTGCGCTTCGGCCGTGTCGGTGTCGGGCAGCAGCACCACGAACTCTTCGCCGCCAAAGCGCGCCACCGTGTCGTGCGGGCGCAGCTGTTCACGCACCCGCGCCGCCAGGTTCTGCAAGGCCACGTCGCCGGCGTGATGGCCCAGCGTGTCGTTCAGCTTCTTGAAGTTGTCGATGTCGATCAGGCCCACTGCCAGGCCAGGCAACGCCTTCGACCCGCCCGCCCCGCCTTGCCCACCCTGCACCGCGGCCTTCAGCAAGCGTACCCGCTCGGCCTCGAAGGCCTTGGCCAGACCGCGGCGGTTGGCGACCTGCGTCAAGGCGTCGGTGGAGACCTCGTTCGACAGGCGGCGCAGTTCATCTTCCAGCAGC
>JANMYI010000207.1:0-19406 GCA_031381955.1 Burkholderiales bacterium | reverse complement strand
TGCTGCCAGCGGCCGGCCCGCGTCGATTTCAATCGAGATCCCGCTGAACAAGGAGCAGGGCGTGCTGGAGAACCCCTGCACGCTTCGCGGCATGGATGGCGGCCTCGAGATTGAAATCAAGGAGCTTTGGTACCGCTCGATCCCAGCCGGCGTGACGCGCAGAAAACACGCGCGGGGGGCGTTCAACATCAACCATGCGGGGCAGCTCTGGTTAAGGCAGAGTCACTTGAAGAGCGAACAGGCGCGGCTCCGATTCCTGCTGTCGCCGGTGCGATTCTTCAAGAAGCACAGCAGTGCGGTGAAGGTCGACTACTCAGCGACACCAAACATGACGGTGGAGCTCTTCAAGCTGCAAACGGCGGAGCTTGGCGAGATTCGGTTCATCAAGTTTTGGTCTGTCCATCACGTTGACGAGAAAGGGGTCGTTGCTGAAATTCGCGCTAGCTTCGCGGCAGAGATTCGGTGCGGCGAGACGCCTCCTGTTGACCAGTTGGTCGAGACGATGAAGGCTGTGCTGATTCCGCTGTCAGTACTGACGAGGCAGGCCATAACGATCAATGGCTGGATGTGGGAGAAGCGCGACGGTATTGAGACCATGTGGTTTGTTCCACTGGATCCCAACCTCGCCCCAGACATGGCGGAAGAACCTGTAGAGGACGTCTGTTTCCCCAAGGAGTTTGACGCGCACGCGCAAGCCCTCGTCGAAAAGTTCCTCAAGGCGTCAACCGACGCGCGGGAAGCCATCACCCTGATATCCGTCGCGTTGGCGCCGCATGTCAAGAGGTCAACTGCTGAAAACTTTTCCGCTCTGTTCAGTGCCTTAGAGCAGGTCATTGCGCTCGAAAAGCTGACGAAGGACGAGCGGATGAAGCTTCGTGAGTCAGACGCAGACGTGATTGCAGGACTACTTGATCTGAAGAGCCGCGTGGAGGCGACCGCGTGTCCAAACGCGGCCAGCGTCGCGGCCCGAATTGAGGGATTTGCAAAATCCGTGGAAGGAAGCGGTCCGAGCTTCAATGTCCGATTTGAAAAGTTCCAAGCCACGTATCCGGAGCTTGCCGTCTACATGTCGGACCTTTGGCCGTTGCGGGGCACGACGAAACTACCCGGGCTGAAGCAGATACGCGATTCGCTTGCGCACGGGCTCAGACAGGAATACAGCTTGCACGCGATTGCCGGGGCCCACTGGCACTTCGCGCGGCTCGCGGAGCGTCTGGCGTTCATTGTGCTCGGCACCGATGTGCCTCATGGCCTGCATCGCGACTCTCTCCTGCTGAGGCGTGAGCAGTGGTACGACCGCCCTGAGTGGGAAGCCGTACGGGCCGCAGCCAAGTGCAAGAGCTGAACAATGGGCCCCTGCGGGGTGGTTGGCCCGCGCCCACACTGCTAGATCTGCCCGGCCCCGCAGTCGACGCCGCAGCCATTCGGTAGTACGCCCGAAGTAATTCGGTTTAGCCGGTGACCCAAGGATTCGTCAAAGCCAGCCCGCAGCCCTCGAAGTCGGACACGTTGCGCGTGGCCAGGCCCAGGCGGTGGCTCAGGGCAGTCGCTGCGATCTGGCCGTCGAACTGAGAGATGGGCGTGCCGGCGCGGCGCCGGGCAGCCACGACCACAGCGTAGTCGGCCGCGACGCTCGAGTCGAACGGCAGGATGCGGCCGGCAAAGTCTTCGACGAACATCGCTTGGAGTGCCTGCTCCAAGCGTTGACGCCGCTGTCCGGCAGGCAGCAGCCGTGCCCCGAGCATCATCTCCGCTTGCGTCACCGCGCTCACGAACAGGCCGTTCGCAGGCTGCGAGGCAAACCAGGCCAGCACGGTCGAATCGGGCCGCGTGCGCAGCAGCTCGGACAGCACATTGGTGTCGAGCAGGACACTCACTGGAGTACCTTCGTGCTGCGCACTCCGGTATTCGCCTTGGGGCGGCCCGGCGTGTTCACTGGACTACCCTCCGCGCTGCGCGCTCCGGGATGAGCGCTTGGGAGCGGCCCGGCATGCTCATGCGCGCCGCTTGGCTAGAGCCTGGCGTTTGGCGGGTGCGGTACGAACGACCTTTGCCTCTTGATCGAAGCTGGGCGGCATTCGCGCCGGCTCACGCTGGGGCACGCTCAACGCCACATCTCCCAGCCCGGCGAACCGGGCACGGATGCGCGAGGCCAGATCCTTGGCCGGAGCAGGAGTGTCAAGCAAAGCAGCACGCAGTATCTGCCGCGCCTCCTCTTCCATGGAGCGGTTCCGGCTCGCGGCGCGCATACGCAGCTCGCGCTTGAGAGACTCGTCCAGATCGCGAATGGTGAGGGTGGCCATGTGCAAGCTCCAGGTTCCGATGCATTGTATTCAATGAAGTCATTGACAGCACTCATCGATGAAGATCGATCCGCCGCCAGCCGCTGAAACTTGGCCACTCGCAATGAGCGGTGATTTCTGTCTTGACAGAATAAACTGGCGGCGTATGCTGCACCCATGGACACCACAAACCGCCCGCGCGAGCCCGGCGCCAACAGCAGCAGCGTCCCTGGCGCCGAGCATGTCTTGCCTGCCGTCACCCAGCGCTTCGTGCTGCACTGGGGCGAGATGGGTTCGCGCTGGGGGGTCAACCGCACGGTGGCGCAAATCCACGGCCTGCTGTTCGTGAGCGGGCGCCCGATGCATGCCGACGAGATCGTCGAAGCGCTCGGCGTGGCGCGCTCCAACGTGAGCACCTCGCTGCGCGAATTGCAGAGCTGGAACCTGGTGCGATTGGTGCATCTGCTCGGGGACAGGCGCGACCACTTCGAGACCCTCGGCGACGTGTGGGAACTGTTCCGCACCGTGGTGCGCGAGCGCAAGGCGCGCGAGTTCGAACCCACCATCGCGGCGCTGCGCGAGTGTTTGCAGCACCCGGAGCTGGGCCGCGAGTTGGCGGTTTCGCGGCAACGCATTTCGGAAACCCTGGCGCTGATGGAGACGCTGTCGACCTGGGGCGACGAGATGCTGCGCCTGTCGCCCGAAGCGCTGATGAAGATCATGAAACTCGGCGCCCGGATCCAGCACCTGCTGCGCGGCGCGCCCAAGGCTTGAGGCATCCATTTTTTTGCCTGTCTATTTCTGCATTGACTGAAATAACTGGAGGTATATGCAATGCTCACGACCCTCAAACCGGACCCCACGCCCGCACTGCTCACCGTGTTCTACGACGGCTCCTGCGCCATGTGCAGCGCCGAGATGCAAGTCGTGCAGCGGCTCGATGTCGACGGCGACATCACGCTGGCCGACTGCGCCGCGGCGAGCTTCGATGACACCCCCTACCGCGGCGAAGGCGTCAGCCGCGAAGCCATGCTCACCACGCTGCATGTGCGCGATGTGCTCGGCGACTGGCACCGCGGCGTCGACGCCTTTGCGCTGATCTACGCCACCGTGGGCGCGCCCGGCCTCGCGCGGCTTTGGGCACATCCCCTGACGCGGCCGCTGATGCAGCGCCTGTACCCATGGCTGGTGCGGCACCGGCACCGGTTGTCGGCGTTCGGGTTGCATGTCATCGCCCCCGCGGTGCTGCACCTGTTTGCGTGGCGCATTGCGCGGCGGGCGCGCTGCGAGCACGGGGCCTGCCGCATGCCGCAGGCGGCACCTGCCGCATCGCCGGCCGCGTCACCCGCCGTGTCTCACGGCCACTGAATCTCGATTCGTCAACTGCAAAAGGAGAAACCATGGACTGTTCGGCAGCTTGTGCGGCGCCGCCGGCAGCGTGCTCGCCGCGGCGCTCTATGGCGTTTGGAGTGGCGCCGGGGTTTGTAGCGTGGGCTCGATGCTGGTGTTGCACGGCACGCCCGCAGGCGCGCTACTTGCCTTGTCGGCGCGCGAACACGCTGAAGCGCCACGCCCGTCTGCGGGCTGAATGCACCTGCCTGCGTGACACAAAACAGGCATCACTTCCGCAGCCACTCCAGCACCAGCCGCGTCACCTCTGCCGGCTTCTCGCGCTGCAAAAAGTGCCCCGCGCCCGCCACCTCTTCATAGCGGTATTCGCCGGTGAAATACCGGCCCTGGTCGGTCATGAGTTCGGCGCGCAGGTCGTCGGCGCCGCACAGGGCCAAGGTGGGCACGGCAATCGGGCGCTCCATCAGCGGGCGCAGGTGGGCCAGGGCCGGGTCGCCCTTGGTGGCGTCGAGCATGGCGCGGTAGTAGCCCAGGGTGGCGGCCAACACGCCGGGCTGCGCCAGCATGGCCTTGATGCTGGCAATGTGGGCGGCGTCTTCATGGCCGGGGCTGGTCCAGTAGGCCCACAGGTAGTCGATGAACGCGGCGTCGTTGGCCAGCAGCGCACGCTCGGGCAGACCCGCAAGCTGGAAGAACCACCAGTGAAAAGACCGGTGCACATGCTTTGGGTTGAGCATGCTCTTGGCCACCTCGGCCGGGTGCGGCACGGCCATCACCACCGCGCGGCGCACCAGTTGCGGCAAGGCCGCCAGCACCGCATACGACACGATGGCGCCCCAGTCCTGGCCCACCAGGTGCACCGGCTCACCGCCGCCCAGTGCGCGGATGAGCGCGGCCACGTCGGTGGCCAGTGTGGCCTTGTCGTAGTAGCCATTGGCCGGAATGGCCGTGGGGTGGTAGCCACGCAGAAAGGGCGCCACCACGCGGTAGCCGGCCGCGGCCAGAGCGGGCATCTGGTGGCTCCAGGTGTGGGCCGTGTCGGGCCAGCCGTGCAGCATCAGCACCACAGGGCCGCTGCCCTGCTCCAGGTACGCAAAGTCAAGGCCGTTGGCGTGGATGTGTTGCATGCGGCTTCCTGTGGCAGGTGGAATCATTGCCGCCATGGGCGGCAGCTGCCCGGCCGGCGAGCTCGCCTACGGCCTGACTTCAAACGGCGCCCGGCGCAAATCCAGCGCCGGATTGCGGTCGAAGAAGTTCATCGGCCGCAACTCAAAGCGCAGCGTGCGCATCGACATCACCGGCCAGTCTTCGGTCTGCGTCACGTGATGGTGGCCCAGCGTGAGCCAGAGCACGATGTCGGTGTTGCTGAGGTTCTGGTTGTCGCGCACGTATTGCGGTAGGCCGGGCGCGCCGGGGTTCTGGTTGGGGGTGTCGCCGGATGAGTAGCGCTGCTCAGGGTCATACGCGGTGATCCACAAGGGCCGGCCGATGAAGCCGGCGCGTTCGTAGTCGGCCTTGGCCAGCAGCGGCTCCACGCTGTCGTGCGTTTCGATCTGGTAGCCCACCGGGCGGCCCATCGCGTTGCGCCGGTTGGGGTTGACCACCTGCCAGAGTTGATGCGCATCATGTGTGAGCGCGTGCGCTTCGCTGGTGACGGGTTCTTGCTGGTGCGCCCACACGCTGCGGCGCGGCCCGTGTGCGGGGCGCTCGCGCAAGTTGCCCAGGATGAAAGTGTTGGCCTGGCCGTCGATGTCCAGATCAAGCCGGAAGTTGAAGAAGTGGCTGTGGTTGGGCGCCACGAGGAAGGGCGCCACCGGCGTGCCGTACAAGTCGTCGGCCTCGCCGCGCGTGGCCTGCGTCACCGCCTTGGGTGCGTCGATGCCGGTCAACCCCACCTCCACCCGGATGCTGCCGTTTTGCGTGAACACCCAGTCGATGGCGTAGTCGTAATTGCCCACCTGCGCAATGCTGCGCACCACCAGCTCCACCGCGGCGCGGCCCTCGTAGCGCCCGCCGCTGAAGCTTTCAAAGTGGCGCCACGCGGGCGTGCCGGTGAGGCGCTCAAAGACGCCGAGCACGCGCGCCAAGGGCAGCGGCACCACGGGCACGGAAGGGTCGGGGATGGCCGCCGACACCAGGGCGTCGAGCAGCACGGCGTTCTCGGGCACGTCCAGCCCCAACGCCAAGGGCGATGCCATCAACCCCAGGCCAAACTCGCCCGCGTCCATGTAGGTGCGGTAGTACCAGTTGGGGCCGGGGTCCTGGTACGGCACAAAAATCTCGCCCAGCGCGCCCTGGTACAGCACTTGGCGCCCGTCATACGTAACGATTGAAATCACCGGCCCGGCGCGGCGCTCGAAGCGGGCATGAAAGCGCCACTTCTGCCATTCAATGAAGTTGCCGCTGATGCTGAAGTTGACGCCGGCAGGTTGCGTGATGCGGATGGGCTTGAGCGCGGGCCGCAAGCCCATCACCGCACCGACGCTGGCCTCGTCAAACTCGTGCGTGGCTCGCGGCAGCGGCACCACGCCGCTGTCCAGCACGCGCAACACGCGGCGCTCATCCAGGTCCATGATCGCCTGCATGCCTTCGATCGGCCGCGCATACAGGTTGATGGCCGCGCCGTCGGTGTAGTACATCTGCGCCTTGACGATGCGGTTTTTCTCTTCAGGCAGGCCGAAGCTGCCCGGTGTGAGCGGTGTGATGAACACCTTTTGCAACTGCGCGGGCGTGCTGATGCCGCGCCGCGCCAGCGCGGCCAGGAAGGCAGGGTCGTTGAAGGCAAAAGCAAAGTCGCTGATCTCGGTGATCGTCAGCCCGAGCTGGCCCTGGCTGGGGGGAATCAGTTCCGGCGGCGTGAAGCTGCCCGCCGACAGATTGACGTTGCTCTTGAAGCTTTGTTTGTTCTGGCGCCAGAACACCGTGGCCTGCCGGTTGGTGACCGGCGCGCCCGGGCGATGGCCCAGCACCACCTGCTTGGAAGGCTCACGCAACTCCACACTCTGAAAGATGGCGCCAGGCTGGGCAGCGCGCCCGTTGAGCAGGATGTTCGCAGCGCCCACGATCTCATCGCCGTCCAGCGGATCGAGCGGATGGGTGGCCGCGAGGGCGGCGGTGCAGGCGGCTGCGGTAAAGCAGGCGGCGCAGAGCAGGTGCAGCGGCGAGAAGACTCTTGGCATGGGGTTGCCTCCGGTTTTGATGTCGAGCTGAACCGGGGCGCGGTTTGGGCTGCGTGGGCGCGCCAGCGACGTGCATGGAGCGCGTGTGCCGTGCGGCCGCGGCCCGCCGGTTCAGACAAGCCGCCGCAGCCGAGGCAGGCTACTCCATGGGGTGGGGCGCGTCCAGCGGCGCGCATGCTCTAGGCCTGCTCTAGGCAATGCTCAGGCAATGCTCTAGGCCTTGGAGCAGGCAGCGCTTTCTGGTACACCCTGAGTGTCAGCATCCAAAGGAGATAACCCATGACCTCAGGTTTCCGGGCAGCACTGCGCGCGCTGCTGCCGGCCATGGTGCTGGCGCTTGCGGGCGCGCAGGCCGGCGCCAACACCTTGACCCAGAACGTTTCCTGGACCATCGACCGTGCCGGCACGGCCGCCAAGTACCGCATCGTGGCCTACGGCGATTCGATCTATGCCGGCTACCGCGGCTCCACCCTCAACGCGGCAAAGTACGCTGCACCCACGGTGGACGCCGAATACCTCTCGGCACTGTGGAACGCCGATATCGAGAGCGTGCGGCGCGCCAAATCAGGCGCGGTGGCCTCGGACATCTACAACAACAAGATCGTGGCCGAGCGCTCCTACATGCAGGCCGCGTCCACGCGCGTGGTGACGTTCGAGATGTGCGGCAACGACGGCCTGCAGGCGCGCTCGGCCTTCAAGGGCCAGACCGGCACGTGCAGTTACGCCGGGCTTGAGGCGGCCGTGAACAACTGCAAGACCTATGTCGCCGCGGCGATGGACTACATCAACGCCAACGCCTACGCCGGCACCAAGTTGAAGATCGTCACCAACCTGTACTACCCCGGCTACGCGGCCGACAACGTGCAAAGCGCCTGCCGCGATGCGGCGAGCGGCACCACCGTGAACGTGCAAGACGCGCTGCTGCCCAGGGTCGCGAAAATGAATTTCTGGATGTGCGAATACGCGCGTTTGAAGGGCTTCAAGTGCGCGGACAGCTTCGCGCAGTACATGGGCGCCGACTATGACCGCAATGGCGACGGGCAGGTCGATGCCGACGCGTTGCGCTATGCGGCGGGCGAGAGCGAGGCGGGCTACGTCACGCGCATCACGTCCACGCTGCGCGCGACGCTTCGTGACGCCAACACGCACTTGGTCTCGGCCAGCAGCAGCTACGACTACATCCAGTCCGACGACACCCACCCCAGCTACACCGGTGGCACGGTGACGGCGGGCCTGTTCGGCGGCAGCACCGGTTCGGGCGCGCCGCGCTACGCCTCGTTCAGCGGCGGCAAGAGCCCGATCTGGAACCAGCTCGGTCACGAACGCATGGGCTGGGCGTTGTCGGTGTCCAACCCGGCGGCACCTTGAGCCTCAGGCCATCGGCACGGCGATGAGCGTTTTACGCAACGGGCAGCGGGCTTGGGGCATTTCCTGGGTCCACATCGCGCTGGCGCTGGCGGTCGGCGCGGGCGTGCCGTTGCTGTGGCTGTGGTTTGCGCCGCCGGCGACGCCGGCCACCGTGGCTGTTGCCTTTGCCGATGCGCGCACCCTTGCCGTCCAGCCCCAGGGCGACATGGCGCCGCGCGGAAACGCACTCGCGCAGGGGCCTGCGCTGGCCGTGCCGCCATCCCCCGCGTCCCAGGCCGACTCCATGGCGCTGGTGAGCGCACCGCTGATCACACGCATGCGCGACCCACACGGCGACCAGTCGCCCGACATCACTGACTTCATCAACAACGGCGAAGTGCCCACCATGGCCGAAGTGATCAGCCGGCTGCACGCCGCCGGCGTGCGCAGCGGGCTGGGTGCGTTCAACCCGCCGGGCACGCGAGCGCCGCTCATCGGCATTGCGGTCGGCGAAGACTTCGAGTTGCCGCCGGGCTATGTGCGTCACCATCAATTCACCGACGATGGCCAGCGCATCGAACCGATCCTGATGTTCTCGCCAGACCAC
Organism: Burkholderiales bacterium; assembly: GCA_031381955.1. Classification (GTDB taxonomy): domain Bacteria; phylum Pseudomonadota; class Gammaproteobacteria; order Burkholderiales; family Burkholderiaceae_C; genus Rubrivivax. Next base: position 10,641 of record JANMYI010000207.1, on the reverse strand, counting down.
CCGCTGGTCGCGGCCGTGGGCCAGGCCGCGCGGCCGCAAGATCTTGTGGTGCCGCCGGCCCTGGCGCCGCCCGGCTTGCCCATCCGCCACATCGTGCTGCCGCCGGCGATCGACGCCGCAACCGAACCCAGGAAGTAGGGGCTCTGGCACCTCGACTCTCGCGATGGCGCCACCGCCACGCCGGCGCCATCGCGTTCTGGGCCGGCCTGCTGTCCAGCGCCTTGATGCTCTTGCTGTACGCGCGTGGCGGCGCCGCCTGGGTGCTTGGCTTCGTCGCGCTGGTGCCCTGGTTGCGCACGCTGGATGCAAGCCCCACGGCCGCGCGCACGCTGCTCAACGCCTGGGTGATGGCGGTGGCCCTCACGGGCGCGATGTTCGCGTGGTTCGGGCTGGCGCTGGGCCGATATGCCCAGGTGGACGAGGCTTTGGGGCTGGGCCTGCTGCTGCTGCTGGCGCCGCTGTTCCAGCCGCAGGTGCTGGTGTTCGCGCTGGTTCGCCACCTTGTACTGCGCCACCTCGCACTGGGCCACATCGCGCGGCGCCGCTACGGCGTGGCGCTCGGCGCGCTGGCGGGTGGCGCGGCCTGGGTGGCCACCGAGTGGGCGCTGCCGAAGCTGCTGGGCGACACGCTGGGCCACGGCCTGTACCCTTCAGCGCTGCTGCGCCAGGCAGCCGATCTCGGCGGGGCCGCGGGCCTGACGCTGCTGCTGCTGCTGGCCAACGAAGCGGTCTGTGCGGCCTGGGCGCGGCGCGCTGATTTCGGGCGCGCAGGCGGTGTGCGCACAGACGGCGGGCGCACAGACGGCGTGCGCGCCGTCGCCCGGCCGCTGGCGCTGGCCGCGCTGGTGCCGCTGCTACTGGCCGGCTACGGCCTGGCTGAATTGGCCACGGTGCAGCCGCCACCCGTGCCCGCGAACCAGACGCTGCGCATGGGGCTGGTGCAGTCCAACATCGTCGACTACGAGCGCCTGCGGCGCGAGCGCGGCGCCGGCGTGGTGGTGCGCGAAGTGCTCGATACGCACTACGCCATGAGCCACGACGCGGTGGAGCGCCAGAAGGTGCAGGCCCTGCTTTGGTCCGAAACCGTCTACCCCACCACCTTCGGCCAGCCCAAGAGCGAAGCCGGCGGCGAACTCGACCGCGAGATCCTCGGCGTCGTCAATGCCGCCGGCGTGCCGCTGGTCTTCGGCACCTACGACCGTGACGCTGCCGGCGAGTACAACGCTGCCGCTTTCGTGGCACCCGGCACGGGCCTGCTGGGCTTGTATCGCAAGACACGGCTCTTCCCCTTCACCGAGACCTTGCCGGCCTGGCTGGACGGGCCGCTGGTGCGGGGCTGGCTGCCGTGGGCCGGCACCTGGCGCGCGGGCACCGGGGCGCGTGTCTTCCCCCTGCACCTGGCCGATGGCCGCGCGGTGCCGGTGCTGCCGCTGATCTGCCTGGACGACGTGGACACCAACCTGGCCATCGACGGCGCTCGCCTGGGTGCCATGGTGATCCTCACCATGTCCAACGACTCGTGGTTCACCGCACACCCGCAGGGCGCGCAACTGCACCATGCGGTGGCGGCCTTTCGCAGCATCGAGACGCGCCTGCCGCAGTTCCGCGTCACCTCCAACGGCCACAGCGCGGTGATCGATGCGCGCGGCGAAGTGCTGGCCGGCACGCGCCTTGGCGAACGCACGCTGGTCGTCGGCGAGCTGCCGGTGCGCGAGCCCGCGCGCACCTTGATGGTGGCCTGGGGCGACTGGGTCGGCCGCGCGGGCGTGGTGTTCCTGCTGGCGCTTGCTGGGCTGGCCGGCTGGGTTGCCTGGCGTTCGCGGTCCAGTGCAGCGGCCGTGGGGCCCGCCTGGCGTGGCGCGGCTGCCTGGCCGGCACAGGTGGCGCTGCTCACGCCTGCCGTGCGCTTCACCGCGGGCGCCTTGCATGCCTTCGCCTGCGGCGCCCTGCTGTGGCTGGCCGCCACGATGGTGGCGGGCGAAGGCGCGCTGGCCTCGAACACGCTGGCACAGATCCGCGCCTTCATCGCGCTCGTGCTGGCGCCTGAAGCCGCGGCGCGCGGCCTGCTGTGGGCCAGCCGCGCCACGCTGTCGCTGCAAGGCGGCCTGCTGGTGCTGACGCGCGGCACGCGCCGCATCGAACTGGCGCTGCGCGAGGTGGTCGCGCTGCGGGCCTGGCGTGTGCCGAGCCCGGCGCCGGGGGTGTCGCTGCGGCTGGCCTCGGGCGCGACGTGGCGCTACGCGCTGGCGCATGTCGATGCCCTGGCCTTGCAGTCGGCACTGGCCGCGCAGTCCTCACAAGAGCGCCCCCAGACCTGTCGCTTCGCGCCAGGCCCCCCGAGGGGGATTGAGCAAAGTGGCAAAGCCACATTTGCTCAAGAGGCCAACACGGGCGATGGCGGTGCGCCCATGACGCCGGTCGCGCCCGCCTGGGCCGCCCGTTATGCGCAAGCCAGTCTGGCGCCGCGCGGCCACCACTTCCTCAACCATGCGCTCACCAAGTTCGCCCTGCTGCCATTCCTGCTGGCGCTACCGGCCTTCCGCCTGCACCAGCACATCGCCTTCGGCGGCAGCTTCGGCGAGGCCCAGATGTTCGGCGTCGCGGCCTATGCCAAGGGCTTCGCGTTGTGGTGGGCGGCGTGGGCCATCGGCGTGATGCTGGTGGCCGCCGTGCTGCGCGCGCTCATCGAATGCATCACGCTGGCCGTGGTGCTGTGGCGCCCGGCTCGCGTGCCCGTGGTGCGGCCAACCTTGGAGCGCCTGGGGCTGGCTGCGCTGTACCTGGGCATCCCGGCCTGGCTCGCGCTGCGCTTTGTTGGCGGGTGAGGCGCCGGCGATGCCGGCCAGGCGCCTCGATCAACGCACTACGGGCAAGGCGGGGTCGGCGGGCACACGCCTGGCGCCGTGCGCGGCACGGTCTGCTTGCAGCCCGCCACTGCCGTGAAGGTGTTGCCGGCCAGGAAGTCGGGTTGCAAGTCAGCGCGCCAGCCGCGGTCGATGCCGTTGTGCAGACTCGACCGGATTTCGGTGCCGGTGATGAACTGCGTCAGGGGTGGCCCGAAGACGCGGATCGCGGCGTCATTGATGCCGTTGGTCAAGGGGTAGGGGCACGAGTTGCTGCCGGTGGTCGACGTTCCCCCCGCAAACTCGACGCGCACGTTGCGCATCACGCTGCGCGTGTCGACCGCGCCGCCGAAGGCGACGCCGAGCCAGTCGCCGGCCTTCGCTGCCGCGCCCTGGTCGGAGGTGAAGACGATCTTGTCCGCCGGGTCGGTGCCGCCGATCGCGATCAGCGCGCCTCGGGCCGCGGCCGTGCCGCTGGTGGGCCCCACGTTGAAAATGCCGCCGGGCGGAAACTGGATCGTCACGCCGGGCTCGATGGTCAGCACCGCCACCTGGCCGGCGACCTGCGAGTCGACGTCCATGCGGCCGCCGTCCTGGCCGGTGCTGCCGACGTGGTACGGCACGCCGCGCGCACGCATCGTCTGGGCGTCGACCACCGCGCCGCCGGTTCCCGCGATGGCGATGGCGTCGCGCGCGTTGCCAGTGTAGACACCAGTCGGCACCGAGCCGATGACGCGGGCGTAGACGTGGACCGGGAAGCTGGCCGAGCCGTGCACGCGCAGGTTGCGCGAGCTGGCATCGAAGCCGATCGGGCCGTTGACGTAGACGCCCTGGCTGAGCGAGCCGATGATCTCGACATCGTCAACGTGCAGCGTGCCGGCCGTGGCCAGGGGGCTCTGCATGTGCAGCGCGCCGGCCAGGGCGATGTTCGTGTTGAGCGGATCGCCGCCACCGCTGAGCACCGCGTGGCTCAGCGAAAGCGTGCCGCCGAGGTTGCGGATCGACGACCAGGCCTGGCCGGCAACCGTCGGCTCGAAGGTCACGGGCCGGGCCAGCTCGCCCTGTGCGACCAGGCTGCCGCCCGGGTTGACGGTGACGGTTGCCTTCCTGGCGATGCGCACCACCGCGCAGGGCTCGATGGTCACGCTGGAATAGATGCTGGTGTCGAACGGCAGGAAGTGCGGGCTGCCGGCCTCGGTCCAGGTTTCCGGGCTTGAAACGCTGCCATGCACCGTGCCGGCGCCGACCGGTGGCGTGCAGGTCGAGGCCACAGAGGCGGCCACGCAGGTGATGCGGATGCTCGTGACGTCGCCCGCGCCCACCGTTGCGGCGCCGCCGACGATGCTGCAGCGCTGGCCGACCGGCTGCGACGCGATCGTCACCGAATAGACGGTGCCGGCAACCGGGCTCACCTCGGCGGCGGTGAACGCGAACGGGCCGTTCGGCAAGTTGCGGTCGGTGAAGAAGTCGATGTTGCTGGCGCCGTAGAGGATGCTCACCCTGTCGGTGGCGGCGGCGAGACCGCTGATGGTGCCCCCCACCGAGTAGGCCGGCGGGTACGGGCAATCGATGCCGACGGTGACGTCGGTGCTGCCCATGGTGCCGCTGCCGCCGCTGACGACGCAGGTCTGGGCCGGGTTTCTCGGCTGCGACTGGATCGTCACGTTATACGGGCTGCCGCTGGCCACCGGCTGCGTGAACTGGTACGGCCCGGTATGCGCGCCCACACCGATGAGGTCGACCCCGTTGTTCAAGAGCCGGATCACGCCGGTGTCGCGCATGCCCGTCAGGTTGATGCGCACGAGGTGGTTGTCGCAACTGACCCGCACGCTCGAGACGTCGGCGCCGGCGACCGTGCCGGTGCCACCGGTGAGGATGCAGCTCTGCGCCGGGCCGGTTGGCTGTGCGAGGATCCGCAGCCGGTAGGCGGTGCCGGTGACGGCGCTGGTGGTCGCGGCCGCGAAGGCGAAGCTGCCGTTGGCGGCGACGCTGAGGACCCCTGGCAGGCTGACGTTGTCGGCGTCGTACTCGAGCTTGAGGCCGCTGCCGGCCAGGCCCGAGACGCTTCCGCCGACGGCGTAGGCGGTGGGAAACGGGCAACTCACGGCGACGCTGGAGACGTCGCTGCCGCTGACGGTGCCGCCGCCGTTCGTGACGGTGCAGGTCTGGGTCGGCCCGGTCGGCTGCGCCGAGACCGTCACCGCGTAGGCGCTGCCGTCGGCCACCGGCGTGGCGAAGGTGTAGGTGCCGTCGCCATAAACGCGAAGATCGTCGCCGCCGTTGTTGCGCAAGGTCGCGCCGTCGTAGGAAACGCGCAGGCCCGAAACGGTGACCGAGACGGTATGGCTGCCTACAACCGGGGTGGCCGGGCCGCCGCCGCCGCAGGCGCCAAGCACCAGCAACAGTGCGAGCGCCGCAGGCGCTCCAGGCCTATATGGCCTATGTGTTGAGCCTTTGGCTTGCTGCTTGAACACCCGCGACACGGCCGCTTTGACAGTTCGTAGACCGATGCTTGACTGCATGGCGTTGCGCATATCCCATTCCTTGGAGCGAGCCGAGGCGGCGATTCATTGTGCGTCGTTGTGAACCGCAACCAGGAGTTTTTCGCCCGGGCTTGATGCACCGATGTCCGAGGCAACCCGTCATGCCAACCGCACCGCGCCAGCACGTGAAGGCAACTCCACCACCGCCGTGCCCTGGGCGGTGGTGTCGCCCAACTGGTTCACCACCGCCAGCGTCAAGTCGACCACATGCGCGCCTTGTTCGATGCGCTTGTCAACGACCTCGGCCTTGCACCATGAGACATCGCCAAAGATATTTGGCCTGCGCAGGCCCACGTTAAGCCGGCGCAAGAAGCCATCGTCGCCCATCCAGTGCGTGAGCAACGATCAAGGTGGCTTTCACGGTGAAGCTGTCGCGGTGGCGGATCGGCCGGTACCACTGCCAATCGGTGCCGCCCTACAACCACTGGATGCCGCGCAACTTGGGTGCCACCACCGTGGTGTCGATGGTGTACAGAAAACACCCCGGCGCCAGAGCGGCTTGCCACCTCGTAGCCGCGCCGTAGGCCGGGTCACAGAACAGCGGGTTCTCGTCGCCCAGGCCCCAGCAGAAGTGGCGCACGCTGTCGGGCGCGGCCTCGGTGTTCCAGGTCTGGTGGGTGCGGCGCAGTGGCACGCCGATCAGGCTGCGCGCCTCTTCGAGTGCGCCTGGCCACAAGGCGGGGGCTTGCGCGGTGGCGGGGCCTGGCGGTGTTGCTTCGGGGTCGGACATGGATTGAGTCCAGTTGCAGCAGCCGTTTTCACGCAATGACGCCGGCCGCCTTCAATGCTGCAATCTCGGCCGCGGGCAGGCCGAGCAACTCGCTGAACACGAAGTCGTTGTGCTCGCCCAGGGCGGGGCCGCAGCGCTCGATGAGCGGCGCGAAGTCGGAGAACATCCACGGCGCGCGGAACATGTTTTCTTCGCCGTGAACGATGCGGCGCTGCGCGATCACGGCGGTGGGCGCGGGCTGAGCGGCCGCAGCCTCCCGCGTTGCTGATGCTTGCTCTGGCGCAGAGACTGCCGTGCCGCTAGCCGGGCGCAGGATTTACCCCTGCAGCTCGGTCAGCACTGGTGCGCTGCCGCCTTCAAGAAAAATCTGATGCTCGACCTGAACCAGCGCGAAGCGGCCCGTATGCCCTTGCTTGAACTGCACCTCGCCTTGGCTGGATTCGCGGCGCAACACCGCGCCGATGGGAATGTCGCCGCTGAACCGGGTTTCTCGACCGCCCAGCATCAGGCGCGGCAGGCCGATGTCGGGCCAGCTCACACCGAGCTGCGCCGTGCCGTCACTGCGCAATTGCGCCTGCGGTGTGGGCGCGTTGAACAGCAGCGGGTGCCAGCCGCGCGGCAAGGCGTCGCCTTCGCACAAGCCGGCGGGGTCGCGGTCGAGCAGGGCCGCCAGGCGGCGCACCAGCGTCAGGGCGCAGCGCTCACTGGTGTACCTTCGTGCTGCGCACTCCGGTATTCGCCCTTGGGGCGGCCCGGCGGGCTCATGCAGCGTGGTGACGCTGTCGTTGGCGGGTGCGGTGTCGGTCATGCCGCCATCTCGGTGAACTCATTGCCATGCGGGCTGCTTGTCACCAGCACGTCATGCCCGACGAATTCGTGCTCTTGCATCCGCGCCAGCAAGAGCGCGTGCGCCGTGGTGGCCACGGCGCGCTGGCCGCCGGGCGTGGTGACGATGGCCACACCCTTTGGCGCTTGCTCGCCCGTGCAGCACGGTGAAACCGGCGATGCGCGCCGGGCCGGTGTAGTCAGCCAGCACATCGAGCGCAGGCGACTGTCGGGCCACTTCGTTGCTCACATCGGCCGACACGAAGCCACGCCCCGGGGTCATGGACCAGGCACCGAAACCCTGTTTGGTGAGCACGCCCGACACCGATGACACCAGCGCCGTGCGGCCGCGCCCGGCACGCATCAACTCGGCCGCGCGGCAGGTGGCTTGCAGCACATAGTTGTTGTACGGCCCGCCGGCGAAGGGCATGCCGCCGGTGACGGTGAGCGCGCGTTGCAGCGGCAGGCCCAGCGCGGCGGCATAGACCTGCACCGCCACGGGAAAGCAGCTGTACAAATCCACCAAGTCGATTTGTTCTGCCGCCACGCCCAGCGCATGCAATGCCGCCTGCCCGGCGATGCGCGCACCGGGGCAGGCGTGCAGGGGTTCGCGTGCCACCACCGGCAGCATGTGATTGGCCTGCGTGCTGGCCAGCGGGTAGACCCAGCGCGCCGGGTTGATGCCCAGTTCAGTGGCGCGCGCGGCCGAACAGAGCAACAGGGCAGCGGCCTGATCAACGTTCCAGGTGGAGCAATGCGCGCGCGTGTACGGGAAGGCCTGCATCGGGTTGCGCGGCGCGGCCTCGCGCACCTCGGCCGCCGAGACAGCGCGGCGCTGCCAGGCATGCGGGTTGGCCGCGGCGATGCGGCTGAAGCGCTCGCCCAGCGCCGCCAGCTCGTTGCGATGCTGCGCCACCGACCAGCCCTGGTGCGCGCGCCAGGCGCTTTCGATGATGGCGTACAGCCCCACCGGCATGTGCAGGCCGGCCCGCCTCTCCGCTGCATGGCGCAGTTCGCTCGTGGGCGAAAGGTGGATGTCGGGTGCGTCTGGCTGCTGCCGTTCGCTGGCCTGCTGCCCAGCCATCTGCGCGCAGCAAGCGCCAGCCGGTGTCGGCTCCCGCCACCAGCGCGGTGTGCACCTCACCCTGGGCGATGCGCGCACAGGCATGGCCGATCAAGGTTTGCTGCAACACCCCCACATCGGCCAGCAAGGTGGTGGCCTGCGCGTCGATGTGGCGCGCCAGTTCGCCGGCCGGATTGGCATAAGACCAGCACCCGCGCGGCACGGCGATGAACTGCACGCCGCGCAGCATGTGTGCGCTGCCGCTGTTGGCACCGGCTGCCTGCACCGCTTGCAGCATCAGGTCGATGGGCTCCAGCGCGAGACGGAAGTCGTCTTCGCGCTGTATGGCCGTGCCAATGCCAACCAGCACCGGCGTGCGTTGCGCTGAACTCATTGGGGCACCTCCGTGCTGCGGCCTGAGGCCTCTGTCCGATGGCGGCCGGGCGGGGCTCGACACACCTTCAAAGGTCTGCTCATGTTCAAGGTTGGTGATCGACATGCTCGATGTTTCGACCATTATCAGAACTCTGGTGCGTCCGGGTTCATGCGGGCTGCTACGCTGGCTGGGCCTTCACGCCGCAGCGCAGCCCATGCTGCGCCCTTCAACAGGAAACCTGCCATGGCCGCACTCATCCACCACCACACCGCCGGCGTCTTCGTCATCGCCGCCACGCCCTTCACCGACGGCGGCGAGGTTGACCTGCCCAGCATCGACCGCCTCACCGATTTCTACCTCAGCTTCGGCATCCAGGGCCTGACCATCCTGGGCATCATGGGCGAGGCGCAAAAGCTGTCGCAAGATGAAGCGTTGGCAGTGATGAACCGCTTTTTGCGGCGCGTAGATGGGCGCATCCCCGTGGTGGTGGGCGTGTCGTCGCCGGGCTTCGACGCCATGGTGGCGCTGGCCTCGGCAGCCATGGCTGCTGGCGCGGCCGGGGTGATGATCGCGCCGCCGCCCACGGTGCGGCACGACGAGCAGTTCTTCAGTTTCTACGCTGGGGCCTGCAAGGCGCTCGGGCCGCAGGTGCCGGTGTGCGTACAAGATTACCCGGCCGTGACCGGTGTGCACATGTCAGTGCCCGTGTTCAGCCAGGTCGTGCGCGAGCTGCCGCAGGTGGTGATGCTCAAGGCCGAAGACTCCCCCGGCCTGACCAAGATCTCGCGCATCCGCGCCTTGGAAGCAGACCCTGTGAAGGCCCAGCGCCGCGTCTCCATCCTGGTCGGCAACAACGGCCTGTTCTACCCGCTGGAGCTGGCGCGCGGCGCCGATGGCCCGATGACCGGCGTGGCCTACCCGGACATGCTGACCGAGGTGTACCGCGCCATGCGCGCCGGCCAGCGTGACCTCGCCGACGACTTGTTCGAGATCTACCTGCCGCTGGTGCGCTATGAAACCCAGGCCGGGGTGGCGCTGGCCTGGCGCAAGGAGATCTTGCGCCGGCGCGGCGCCATCGCCAGCGCCCGCGTGCGTGCGCCTGGCGCCGCACTCACCGCCGACGAGCACGATGACCTGACGCGCATGATGGTGCGCATCGAAACCAAGCTGGCGGCGCTGCGCGGCGGCTGAGCGAGGGGCGTTCGATTTCTGCTTGCGCGCATGGCAGAAAACACCTCTTGCGAGACCGGTTACCGGCCAACAGAATGCCCCTCATTCGCGTCAACGAGTGGAGCTTTCATGAACCAACATCTCGACCCCGCCCGCCGCCGAATGCTGGCAGCATCCATGGCTGCCGGCGCCGTGGCGGCCGGTGGCAGTTTCCTCTCAATTGAGGCGTTAGCCGCGGGCAAGAACAAGATCAACATGCAACTCGGTTGGTTGATTGGCGGCAATCAATTGGGCGAGGTGGCGGCCAAAAAGCTGGGCTACTTCGAAGCCGAGGACATCGACTTTCAAATCCAGCCCGGCGGCCCCAGCATCGACGGCGTGGCGGTGGTCGCGTCGGGCCGCTTCGAACTCGGCCAGGTTTCATCAAGCCCGTCGCTGATGCTGGCCGTGTCGCAGGGCTTGCCGATCAAGTGCTTTGCCGTCGGCATCCAGAAGCACCCTTACACGTTTTTCTCGCTGAAGAAGAACCCGATCCGCACCGCCAAAGACATGGTGGGCAAGAAGGTCGGCATACAGGCCACCGGCGTGATCCTGCTGCGCGCGCTGCTGGCCAAGAACAAAATCGCCGAGAAGGATGTCACCATCGTCACCATCGGCGCCGACATGGCGCCGCTGATGACCGGCCAGGTCGATGCCGTGACCGGCTGGCTGACCAACACCACCGCTCTGAAGGTGCTGGGCGCCGAGCGCGTGGACATGACGCTGTGGGACACCGGTGTCAAGCTCTACGCTCTGCCCTACTACGCCACCACCAAGACGCTGCAAGAAAAAGGCGACGTGCTGGCCGGCTTTCTGCGCGCCGCCGCCAAGGGCTGGACCTGGGCCGACAAGAACCGCGACCAGGCGGTGGACCTGCTGGTGAAGGAGTACCCCAACCTCGACCGCGCCGACGAGCGCGTGGCCGCCGACGTGATGCTGGCCTACAGCTTCGGCGACACGGCGCGCGCGCAAGGCTGGGGCACGATGGATGCCGGCAACTGGCAGGAGCAGATCGCCCTGTACAGCGACCTGGGGCAGTTCACCGCGCGCAC
>JANMYI010000185.1:0-2632 GCA_031381955.1 Burkholderiales bacterium | reverse complement strand
CGCCTTCCCGGCGCTGCTCTCGGCCATCATGCTCACCGCCATTTATGGCCCGGGCATGGTGACCAGCATCGTGGCCATCGGCATCTTCAATGTGCCGCTGTTCGCGCGCATCACGCGCGGCTCGGCCAAGGCGGTGTGGGCGCGCGAATACGTGCTGGCCGCGCGCGCCGCGGGCAAGGGTGCGTGGCGCATCACGCTCGACCATGTGCTGCCCAACATCGCCAGCGTGCTCATCGTGCAGGCCACGATCCGTTTCGCCACCGCCATCTTGAGCGAGGCCGCGCTGAGCTACCTCGGCCTGGGCACGCAGCCGCCGCAGCCAAGCTGGGGGCGCATGCTGAATGAAGCGCAGTCGCAGATCTTCCAGGCGCCGCAACTGGCCATCTACCCCGGCGTGGCGATTGCGCTGAGCGTGCTCGGCCTGAACCTGATGGGCGACGGCCTGCGCGACTTGCTCGACCCCAAACTGGCGCGCAAGCGCTGAAAGGTACTTGAATGAACGGCGCTGAAAGCCTGGTGCGCACGCTGGTGGCCAGCGGCGTGGATGTTTGCTTCACCAACCCGGGCACGTCTGAAATGCACTTCGTGGCCGCGCTCGACAAGCTGCCCGGCATGCGCTGCGTGCTCGGCTTGTTCGAAGGCGTGGTGACCGGTGCGGCCGACGGCTATTACCGCATGCGGGGCGCACCCGCGGCCACGCTGCTGCACCTGGGCCCGGGCCTGGGCAACGGCCTGGCCAACCTGCACAACGCCAAGAAAGCCGGCTCGGGCATCGTCAACATCGTGGGCGAGCATGCGCGCGCGCACGTGGCGCTCGACGCTCCGCTGACCGCCGACATTGAAGGCATCGCGCGGCCGATGTCGCACTGGGTGCGCACCGCCACCTCGGCCGCCGACGTGGCCGGCGCCGGCGCCGCCGCGGTGCAGGCCGCACGCAGCGCGCCCGGGCAGATCTCCACGCTGATCTTGCCGGCCGACACGGCCTGGGGCGAAGCGCCCGCCAGCGCCGTTGCCACCGCGCCCGCACCCAGGCAACAGGTCGACGCCGCAGCCATTCGCGCCGCGGCGCAGGCGCTGCGCAGCGGCGCGCCGGCCGCCCTGCTGCTGGGCGGTGTGGGCGTGCATGACCAGGCCTTGCTCTGGGCCGGCCGCATCGCCGCCAAGACCGGCTGCAAGCTGCTGGGTGAATTCAACAACGCGCGGCTCGAACGCGGTGCCGGCCGCGTGGCGGTGCAGCGCGTGCCCTATGTGGTGGAGCAGGCCGTGGCCTTGTTGCAAGACCTGCGCCACATCGTGCTGGCCGGCGCCAAGCCGCCGGTGAGCTTCTTTGCCTACCCGGGCAAGCCGGGCCTGCTGGCTGACCCGGCCTGCCGGTTCACCGAACTGGCCACGGTGGCGCAGGACATCGAGGCCGCGCTCGAAGCGCTGGCGGATGAACTGGGCGCGCGCCACACCGCGCCGGCGCAAGGGGCGCGCTTTGTGCCGCCCGCGCTGGCGCCAGGCGCCGTCGCATTGAGCGGCGTGGCCGCGGTGATCGGCGCGCTGCTGCCCGCGGGCTGCATCGTGGTGGATGAAGCGGTGTCGTCGGGCCGCAGCTTTGCCGCGCAGACCACGCACGCCGCGCCGCACGACTGGCTGGCCAGCATGGGCGGCTCGATCGGCTTTGGCCTGCCGGTGGCCGTGGGCGCCGCGCTGGCCTGCCCGGGCCGGCCGGTGCTGGCGCTGGAAGGCGACGGCAGCGCGATGTACACCTTGCAAGCCTTGTGGACGATGGCGCGCGAAGGCCTGCCCGTGACGGTGCTGATCTTCGCCAACCGCGCCTACAACATCTTGCGCGGTGAGTTTGCCAACGTGGGTGCCGGCGCGCCGGGCCAGCGCGCCACCGACATGCTCACGCTGGACCGGCCCGCCCTCGACTGGTGTGCCCTGGCGCGTGGCCACGGTGTTGAGGCGGCGCAGGCCAGTGACCTGGACAGTTTGGCCCGGCTGCTGCGCCGCGGCCTGGCCAGCGGCGCGCCGAATCTGATCGAGCTGTTGTGTTGATCAGTGCTGTGCTGATCAGTGCTTGACGTTGAACACCTGGCGCAAGTAGGCCAGGAAGGTTTCGTCATCGCACAGCGTCTTGCCCGGGCTGTCTGACAACTTGGCCACCGGCTGGCCGTTGCACTGGGTGAGCTTCATCACGATGTTCAGCGGCGCCAGGCCCATGTCATTCGTTAACTGGGTGCCAATGCCAAAGCCGAGCTGCGTGCGGTCGCCGAAGTGGCGGTACAGCTTCAAGGCGCGCTCGATGCTCAGACCATCGGAAAACACCAGCCGCTTGGTGTGCGCGTCGATGCGCAACTTGGCGTAATGCGCCAGGGCCTTTTCGCCCCAGATGATGGGGTCGCCCGAATCGTGGCGCAAGCCGTCGAACAGCTTGGCAAAGTACAGGTCGAAATCAGCCAGGAAAGCGTCCATGCCCACCACGTCGGTCAGCGCAATGCCCAGGTCGCCGCGGTATTCCTGCACCCACGACTCCAGCCCGGCGCGCTGGAAGTCGCGCAGCCGCACCCCGGTGGCCTGGAAGGTTTGCAGGTACTCGTGCGCCATGGTGCCGATGGGCACCAGGTCGAGGTCGCGCGCCAGCAGC
>JANMYI010000133.1:0-1667 GCA_031381955.1 Burkholderiales bacterium | reverse complement strand
CCTGCTGTAGATACCTGTGGCGGCCACGCGAGTAGGCAGCAGGAAGCACAGCGCATCAACGTGACCCGCTTCGAACAACGCCTTGAATCGCCAAAACGCTGCTTCGGTCTTGCCGCTTCCGGTTTCGGCCTCCAAAACCACCGGGCTGGATAGCTGCAAGTCTGCTGCCTGCTCTTGCATCGGCGTTGGTGCAAACGCAAAGACTTGCTCAAAGCGCGGGCTGCGAGCGCGCAAGTCACTGCGCGCCGCTTCCACGTCGATGCGCATGTCGCGCAATGCCTGCTGGGCACGCGTCCAGGCAATTGGCCAGCGACGTTCGTCCTGCGGCCCCAGGTCATAGGGAAAGAATTCCGCGGCGGTGTTGGAACCAATCCAGTCCGCCAGCGAGACGAGGCCGGCGAACGCATGGATCAAACCTTCGCCGTGGGGCATGGTGGCGCTGCCGGTGCCGAACGCATCGGGCCAGAGCTTGTGTGCGACTTCACCCAGGCGCAGCAGGCCGTGAAGTGGGTCATAACCCGAAATGGGCTGAGTCCAAGTTCGGAATTCACCTGTCGTGTCGCGCAAGGAATCAGTGGAGATCGGCTCACCGTGATGCGATACCGCAGCCAACCACATGTTCAGCGCGGCATCCTGGGCAGCCGGATCACTTCCGCCCCAGCCGCGCCAGGCTTCGATGCCCAGTGCTGCCCGGTGTTCGGTGTAGCGGGATTCATATCGCAACAAAGGCGCCACCACTTTGGTATGCCCGCATTGCGCGAGGTCTGCGCCGCAGCGATGCAACCAGGCCACGCGCTCGGTGGCAGGCAGGGCCTTGCTGTAAAAACCCGCACCGGCCTTACCCACGTCGTGCATGAACGCCAGCACGGTCAGCCTGTCTACATCTTGCTGTGTCAACGGCTGATCGGTCAACCGTTCCAGCCGTTTACGCCATGTAGGTAAACAGATGAGTGCACGCGACACGGCGGCCACATCAATGCAATGCGCAACCAATGAAAGCCGCGGCGCCGTCGCGACATCGGGGTAGCTTCGATCAAGCTTTCCCCACGGTTCGTTCATGCCCATGGCTGCTGTCATGGTCACGCTTTGCTGCTGTCGCGCCGGTGACCCAATGCGGAACTCACGCCCAACACCGCTGCCGCACCTCTTCAAACTGCCGCGCCAAGCCCAATACCAGATCGCGTTGATGATCCGCCAGCGCATGCCCCGGCACCTTGGCATGCTGAGCCGTGAACGGGCAAATCACCTCGGTCGTTAGGCCAGAGAGTTCTTCCACCACGGCCAGGCCGAGGAACGGCACCGACACCGGGCAGCAGCAGCCTTCGTGCGTGAACACCATGCGGCCGTTGGCATGGCGCGCGGCCACGTCCATCACGGCTTGGGTCATCCAGCGAAAGCTGATGTCGTCGAGCAGCATGCGGCCCAGCGGGTCGAAGCAGCCGGCGTCATAGCCGCAGGGCACGATGATGAGTTGCGGGCGACAGGCTTCGAGCGTGGGCAGCACGATGCGGTCGAACGCCTCGTGGTAGGCGCCATCACCACAACCCGGCGCAATGGCGGTGAGCCGCCCCAGCAGACCGCTCACATGCAGCAGGTTGTGGAAGCGCCGCTTCGGGTCGGCGTTTTCGATGTGCCGGTTGTGGGGCCCGATGAAGCCGCCGGGCTTG
>JANMYI010000116.1:0-13321 GCA_031381955.1 Burkholderiales bacterium | reverse complement strand
CCCCAGCGCGCCGGCGCGCAAGCGCTTTCGCGCCGCCGGTGGGCAGGTGTGCGCTGATGCAGCGGAGCTGGCCGGCAGTGTGGACGTGATCATCACCTCACTGCCCAGCCCCGTGGCCTTGCTGCAAAGCGCCGAGCACATCGCTGCGGCAGCACCCGCGCGCGGCCTGCTGGTGGTGGAGACCAGCACGCTGGACATCAGAGACAAAGAAGCCGCGCGCCGCGTGCTGGCCACGGCCGGCGTGCTGCTGCTGGACTGCCCACTTTCAGGCACCGGCGCACAGGCTGCGCGCAAGGATCTGACGGTGTACGCCAGCGGCCCCGCGGCCGCCATCAAGAAGCTGCAGCCGGTGTTCGAGGGCTTCTCGAAGTCGCAATTCAACCTGGGCGCCTTTGGCAACGGCATGCGCATGAAGTTGATGGCGAACTTGCTGGTGGCCATCCACAACGTGTCCACCGCCGAAGCCTTGCTGCTGGGCCAGCGCTGGGGCATCAAGCCCAGCGACGCCGTGAAGGTGCTGGCCGATGGCGCCGGTGGCTCGCGCATGCTGCAAGTGCGCGGCCCGTTCATGCAAGACCACGGCTGGGAAGAGGCCACGATGAAGATCGAGGTTTGGCAGAAGGACATGAAGCTGATTGCCGCCGCGCTGCGCGAGGCCGGCGTGCCCGCGCCGCTGTTCGCGGCCACCGTGCCCATCTACGACGCCGCCATGGGCATGGGCCACGCCAAGCACGACACGGCAGCCGTGTTCGACGTGCTGGACCGCATGTCCAGCGCCGCAGCCCCGGCGCGCAAGGGCCGCGGCAATCAGTGAGGCAGCGAAGATGAGCCCGCCCGGCCGCCCGCGGGGCGAATACCGCAAAGCCGCGCCAGCGCGAGGTGCCAAGTGTTGGCCTGCACCAGCTCTTTGTGGACGACCCCAACAGCGTGGTGCTGGAACTGAACTTTCCCTTCGCCGAAAAACAGTCCTGGGACCAAGCCCGCAAGGCTGGCCGCTGAAGAATGGCGCGCAAACGCCGCCGCCGGGCTGCGAACGCCGTCTGCCGGTGCCGGGTTGAACGCCGTCGGCGCGGCTGCGGAGTTGCGCCAAGCGTTGTCCACAGCTTGCCGCTGCGGCCGCTTTTTGGTCTGCGCCATCGTGAGTCGGCGCCACAGCACAGGCATGGCGCCAAAGGTCGTGCCGCCCTCGCGCGCGATCACAGATGGCGCCAGCGCGATGCACTCGTCATGGTGCCCTGCCAGGACCAGGCCGCGGCACAGTTCGATTCCGCGTTCCAACAGGTTGCGCCGTTCACCAGTTGCTCCCAGCATCAGGGCCCGCATGTCCCTGAACCCACTTTTGTCTACTGTGGGGTGGACTCACTTCAGACACCTTCGACGCGCGGATCCCCCTCTCGCACGAGGGCAGCAAAGTGCTTGCGATCCAGCGTCACCAGCGCCTCGGCCCCACTCTTGCGCGCAGCCACGAGGTGCAGGTAGTCATACACCGCGCCGCCGCGCACGCCGCGCGACTGTGCCTGCGCCAGGGCCGCCATCACGTCGCGCTCGGCCAGCGTCACGGTCTTCACGTACGGCAGCACGCTCTCGCGCAGCAGCCGATGCGCAAGGTCTGCACCGACGCGCAAGCCTTGGGCACCGCCGGTGAGCGTGGAAAACACCTCCGCCAGTGCATGCACGTACAGCGCGTGCCCGCCTTGCAGCAGCAGCGCACTGCAGGCTTCGTGATGCGGTTCGGCCTCGTGCATCGAGGCCAGCACCACCGAGCTGTCGAGAAGGCGCACGATTGAGACAGTCAGCCGCGCCGGGCGCGCACGGCCTGCGTCTGGCGCTCGGCGCGAATCGCGGCGGCTGCGTCCAGCGGCTCGCCGGTGGCTGCCAGCACCAAGCGCCCGGCCTTGCGCACGACAGCAGGCTCGGCCGGCGCCTCGAGCGTCAGTTCGATGCGCTCGGCCACCACTTCGACGTTGAACCGGGCGCCCGGAGCCAAACGCAGCCGTCGGCGCACCTCACTCGGCAAGACGACGCGACCCGTGCTGTCCAGCGTGGTGGTGGTGAGGGTGGTACTGGAAGTCATCGCAGAACTCCTGAGGGGCAAAGTGGGAGATTGACTGGGAAACCCTTTGGGATATAGCCTGGGACGCTTACTGGGGACATTTACTGGGGATTGAACTGGGCGTGATTTTGCCATGACTCTGGCCCACTGCATGGGCGGCCCGTCCGGTGGAGTGGCGGGTGGCTGCGTTCACTCAACGAGCATGGTGTTGATTACCTGCTGATCGGCGGCTACGCGCCCGCTACAGCTTGAGCTTCAACAGCCGCGCCGCATTGCCACCGGCGATCAACTCACGGTCTGCCTTGGCCAGGCGCTGCACTTGCGCCAGCGTGTCCAGCGGGTGGTCGTCGGCCATGTCGTAGGGGTAGTCGGTGCCCAGCACCACGTGGTCGGCGCCGTACTGCTCCACCAACCGGCCCAGCATCACCGGGTCGTGCGTGATGGTGTCGAAGTAGAACTTACCCAAGTAGCTGCTGGGCTTGCGTTTGATGACTGTGCGCGTGTCGGCGCGGGCACGCCAGGCGTGGTCCATGCGCGCCCAGTAGTGCGCGATGAAGCCCCCGCCATGCGCCACCAACACCTTCAGTTTTGGGTGGCGCGCCATCACACCATCAAAGATGAGGTGCGACACCGCCACGGTGGATTCGAGCGGGTTGCCGATGACGTTGTTGAAGTAGTGCTCGGTCAGCCGTTCGCCCTGCGTGTAGCCCAGCGGGTGCATGAAGATCAGCACGCCCAGCTCTTCGCAGCGGGCGAAAAATTTGTCCAGCTTCAGGCTCGGGTCGGTGAGGTTCTTGCCGTTCACATTGGTGCAGATCTCCACGCCACGCAGGCCCAGGTTCTTCACCGCATGGTCGAGCTCGCGCACCGCCAGCTCGCCGTCTTGCAGCGGCACCGAGCCCAGGCCCACAAAACGGTCTGGCGTATCGGCCACCAGCTTGGCAATGCCTTCGTTCACCTCGCGCGCCAGCTCGGCGCCGTAGCCGGCTTCGGTGAAATAGAAGAAGTGATAGGGCGCCGGGCACACGGCTTGAATGTCCACACCCATCTTGTCCATGTCGCGCAGCCGCTCGGCAACACCCGTGAGCTTGGGCGCGCGGGTGGCCATCTGCGTGACGTTGGTCTGGCGCGTCAGCGCGTTGGCGAAGATCACCGTGGCGTCGTACTGGCCGGCATTGAGATGCGCGGTCTTGGCGTTAACCGCCGGGTTGAGGTAGTGGCAGTGCAAGTCGATGACCTTGCTGCCGCCCTTGCGCGCTTTCACCACCGGCCGGCTGGCCGAGGCCTTGCGGCCCGCCACCGCGGCGGCCAGCGAACGTGCGCCATGGCGGTGGCTGGGATCGGTGCAACCGGCGGTGCAGCTGTAGAGCATGCGGGGTCTCCTGGCAGAAAAAGGGGCGGCATGAAAGGCGGCGCGCAGGCCCTGGTCACACTCGACAGCCCGTCAATCATCGTCTTGTTTATCTTATGATAACCAACGCGTTGGCCGCCCCCGCGGCAACCCGAACCACAGCAGGAGACGAGCATGAAGATCGGTTTGGCCGGCACCGGCAAGATGGGCACGGCGATGGTTCGGCGGCTGCTGGCCAGCGGCCAGGCGGTGGCCGTGTGGAACCGCAACCCCGCACGCGCGCAGCCCCTGCTGGATGCCGGCGCCACCTGGGCGGCCAGCCCGCGCGCGCTGGCGCAAGAGTGCGACACGGTCATCACCATCCTCACTGATGAAGCCGCCATCGACGCCGTTTACGGCGGCGCAGACGGTCTGCTTGCGGCACCACCGGCGGGCCGGCTCTTCATCGACATGAGCACGGTGCAACCGGCCAAGCCGCTGGCCCTGGGCGCGCAGGCGGCGGCGGCCGGTGCACGCTTTCTGGAATGCCCCGTGGGCGGCAGCGTGGGCCCGGCGGCTGAGGGCAAGCTGCTGGGTTTTGTCGGTGGCCGGGCCGAAGACCTGGCGCGCGCGCGCGACCTGCTGGGCCTCCTGTGCCGGCGAGTGGAGCACGTGGGCGGCCTGGGCGCGGGTGCCACCATGAAGCTGGCCATCAACCTGCCGCTGATGGTGTATTGGCAAACGCTGTCGGAAGCGTTGTCGCTGCTGCAACCGCTGGGGTTGGACCCGGCGCGCGTGGTCGACATCCTGGCCGACACCTCGGGCGGCCCGAACATGCTCAAGGTTCGCGGCCCGATGATCGCCAAGGCCTTGAGCGGCAGCACAGATGGCGCGGTGAGCGTTGACTTGACCACCATGAGCAAAGACCTGCGCGCCATGCTGGCCCAGGCGGCACTGGGCGGGGTGAAGCTGCCGCTGGCGGCGCTGACGCTGCAAAGCATGGAACAGGCTTCCGCGCAGGGCCTGGCAGCGGCCGATTGCACGCAGTTGCCGGTTTGGTGGTTGACGCAGGGCGGGAAGGTTTGAGGCTGATCGGCGGGTTGTTCGTGTTGGCCGAGTGAGTGCCCTCACGCGGCGAGCCGCCGCCGCGAGAGGGGCTTGAGCAGCCCGGCGATGCCAGGTCTACTTGCGATCTCGCGTGGAGTCCGTCATGCACAAGATGCTGATCGCAGGCTGGGCATCGGCCGCTGCCTTTCATGGCGCGCCGGCCTGGCCGGCGGACGCCGGGTCGGCGCCGACGGGTGCGGCGCCTCGCCACTGCGCCGCCTGCCCCGAGATGGTGTCGATCCCCGGCGGCGAGTTCATGATGGGCAGCCCGGCCGCCGAATCCGAGCGCGACGACGACGAACTGCCGCAGCGGCGGGTGCGGGTGAAGACTTTCGCGCTCGGCAAGACCGAGGTCACAGTGGCTCAATGGCGGCAGTTCGCGCGCGCCAGCGGTTACCTCACCGACGCTGAGCGCAACGCCCACGCACAAGGTTGCTTCACCTGGGAGCCAGAAGATCCAGCATGGGCGTGGCGCGCCGGCCGCAGCTGGCGCGAGCCGGGCTGGAGCCAGCGCGACGACGAACCCGTGGTGTGCATCAGTTGGGTAGACGCGCAGGCCTATGTTCGCTGGCTCGACCAGCACAGCGGCGTCAAGGGTTGGCGGCTGCCCAGCGAGGCGGAATGGGAATACGCCACACGCGCCGGCAGCACGACGCTCAGGCCCTGGGGTGACGACGCCGTGGTGGCCTGCGCGCATGCCAACGGCGCCGACAGAACCAGGGGGCCGAAGGGCCGCGCCTGGACCGAGCCTCACCCCTGCCGGGATGGCCACTGGTATGCCGCGCCGGTGGGCAGCTACCGGCCAAACGCCTGGGGCCTGCACGACATGCTGGGCAACGTGTGGGAATGGGTGCAGGACTGCTACCTGTCGTATGCCAGCGGCCCGAGCGACGGCAGCGCCAACGAAACGAATGATTGCCGAGGCCGCGTGGTGCGCGGCGGTGCCTGGGACGACCCCCCTGCGGTGTTGCGCTCGGCCGAGCGCTTCTGGCTGGGGCCGGGCAACCGCAACAACAACATCGGGTTGCGGGTGGCCAGGACGGTGCCGCTGTAGGCACTTTTCTACTTGGGGTCGGGCCGGGCAGACCACTATCGCGAAATACAGGCTTCACCGTCCGCGGCCAGGCAAGCTGGCGCGGGGTGCCGCCCCACTATCGCTGACAAGCGCCCCACGGCTGACTGCCCAACCAATGCCCAGCATCACCCCGGTCGAGCCACCGTCGCCGCCACCGCCCTGAGCCTGTCACTCTTCGTCCACCCAGTTTGATGGCCGCTGTGCCTCGGAACTTGCCGCCCGCGCTTTGGGGGAGCACTGCCTGTTGCTGACTTTGACAACAGATCGCCTGTGTTGCTAGCATGAGCAACATGAGAGCCGAACTCCTGATGGGCGAACGCCGCGTATTGGAGGCCGGCTTCATCGAAGTGATCGTCTGGAGGTTGCCGCAGCCGCTGAGCGGGTCGACGCACAGCTTCAAGTACCGGCTCGCCTACGTCGTCACAAGCGAGTGCGTGCTGCGCTACGACAACGAGGCCGGCAAGGGCGATCACAGGCATGTGGGCACCAAAGAGATGCCCTACGCGTTCGTTTCCGTCGACCAACTGCTCGACGACTTCTTGGCTGACGTTGCCACATGGAAGGGAACTTGAGATGGGTGCTGTCACGATCACGGTCGACTCGACCGAATCCTTCAAGCAGCGTATGAAGGCTGCCTTCGCCGGCAAGCGGCAGCAGGAGCGAATCTCGTTCGAGTCGGTCGACCTGCTTTGGAAGGTGCTGGCACCCAACCGCATGGCGCTGGTGCGCACACTGACCGGCGCCGGGCCGGTAACGTTGCGGGAGGCCGCGCGGCGCGTCGGCCGCGACGTGCGCGCCGTGCATTCGGATGTGCACATGCTGCTGCAGGCCGGCGTGCTGCGCAAAGATGATGAGGGCCGAATCGAGTTCCCGTACACCGCAGTGCGCGTTGACTTCATGCTGAAGGCCGCGGCGTAGGCGTAGCCGTGCTTCGACCACCGATCGAGACCACGGCGTTGTGGGCCAGTCAACCAGTCGACGGGCTGCTTTCGGGGGGTGTGTCGATCGCGTACTGACGGCCAAGCAGGGTATTCGGCTGCGACCTGCCAAGGTCAGCAGATGGCCGATAGCGTGAGTAGGCGACCGCGCCAGTAAGCCGCCCCCGTGTGTAGGGTCGGCCGGCCGCTGCGTCGATCCGTGGAAGGTGCGTGGGCGCAAGACTCCGGGCAGGAGCATCGTTGTCGGCCCTCAACTTGATGGGAGTCCATCATGGGATCCAACGCCACCGCTGTTCATCGCGGCCGTGGAACAAGGGCAAGATCGTCGGTCAGAAGGCACCGTTCGCGGCGCTGCGCCGCGCTCGGCTCGGCCTTGCGCGAGCTGATAGCTGAATGGCCGCAGGACCTGCGGGTCGCTGTGATCGCATCGGGCGGGCTGAGCCACTTCGTCGTCGACGAGGCGCTCGACCAGCGCGTGCTGGGCGCCCTGCGAAGCAGGACACCGCGGCGCTCGCCGGGCTCGATCCGAAGTCGCTGCAGGCCGGCGGTTCCGAGATCCGCAACTGGATCGTCGTCTGCCGGCGCAGCGCATGGGCAGGCCCTCTGAGTTCGGCCCGGCCTGCGCCTTTCAGTGCGCCGCGGAATCGGGGCTCATGACGGGCCAGAACCTGAAGCTGGATGGCGGCGCGTATGCCGGGCTCGTGTAGGCGGCACTGGCGATACAGCCGTCCACGTTTGCGGCCTTACGCGATTTGACTGGTGAACACCGATGCGACGAAGCTGCAGTTCAAGGTTCACACCGTGGAACAGGACCGCGATATTGCTACCGTAGACTGCTTTGGTGTTGGTGACGCAGGCTGCTGCCTTGTTGCGACAGTCCAAGGCGACGGTCGTGATGGTGTTGGGCAGGTGTCTGCGGCCGCCAGATCAGAAGTTCTTCATTCATAATGATTCGCTGGTCAGGCCCAGGTCAGGCCCCGCGAGGGAAGACGGTCAGAAGTGCTGTCGATGCCTCGAGCCGTCGACGCCGCTCGGCATCTTCCCCAAGCGACAGTTGCCGCCTGCTTCATCAACCTGATAGGAGCCATCCGTGAAACGCAGAACCACCCTTGTTGGAGCAGCCAGCCTGATGGCGGCCGGCTGGCCGGGCCGCCATGCCCTTGCCGCCGACTTTCCGTCGATGCCGGTGCGCATCATTAGCCCTTATCCGGCTGGCAGCGTCGATGCGGTGATTCGCGGTTTGGGCGAGCGCCTCGCCTCGATCTGGAACCAACCTGTGGTGGTCGAGGGCAAGCCGGGCGCCAATGAGATTCTGGCCGCTGATGCGGTGGCCAAGGCCGCTCCGGATGGGCACACGCTCTTCATCGGCACCGAATCCACCTTCGCCACCAACGCGCTTCTCTACAAACTGCCCTATGACGCGACCAACGGCCTCGTGCCGGTCACCGAGCTGGTGGGCATGCGCATGGCGCTGGTGGTGCGGCCCGGGTTGCCGGTGGATTCCCTGGCGTCGTTTATTGCGTTGATGAAGCGCGACGGCGCCAAGCACAGCTATGGCTCGGGCGGCGTGGGCAGCCCGCTGCACCTGTTGATGGAGAGCCTGCGCCAGTCAGCCGGCTTTGAAATGCAGCATGTGCCCTACAAGGTACTGCCGCAGGCGCTGCAGGACATGTTCGGCGAACGCCTGGATGCGATCTTCCTGAGCGTCGCCACCGCGGCGCCCATCGCGACGTCGGGCAAACTGAAGATCCTGGCGGTCACCGGCAGCTCGCGCGTGAAGAACCTGCCGACCTTCGAGGAATCGGGCTTCCCGACCCAGGTCGACAGCTCGTTTCTGGGGATGGCGCTGCCGAGCGGCGCGCAGCCGGCTCTCGTCAAGCGCATCCAGGCGGACGTGGCCACGGCGCTGCGTTCGCCCGAGCTCAATGCAGCGCTGCTGCAGCCACAGGACCTCATCGTGGTGGCCAGCGAGCCGGCGCAGTTCGAGGCGCGCATCGCTGCGCGCAGGAAGAGCACCGCCGAGCTCGTGCGCAAGCTGAACATCAAGCTCGAGTAGCCGATGCCACGTTGACGGGCGCGCGCCCGCACGTCCAGTGCGCACAGGAGCCAATGAATGGATCGAACGACTGACATGCAGGCCCTCGTCGATCGGGCGACGCTCACCGATCTGGCCTACAAGCTGGCCTATGCAGAAGACGATCGGGATTACGAAAGCTTCCGCGCGCTCTATGCCGACAAGGTCTACGTCGACTTGTCGGCGCACATCGGCGGCGAGCCGGCCGAAGTCACTGCCGACCAGTTGACCGAACGCGCTCGACAGGTGCTCGGCAGTTTTACCTACACCCAGCATTCGGTCGCCAACGTTCTGGTGGCCATCGACGGTGACCGGGCGGTCGTTCGTGCCAACGTCAGTGCGTACCACCACCTCCCGATGGATCCTGGAGTCGATGACTACTGTCTCGTCCGTAACCGCTGGACCCTTGGCTTCGTCAGGAGCGAAGAGCGATGGCTGATCGATCGCGTCGTCGTGGTCCGGGACGGTCCTGTGCAAGGCCACGCTGATCTCTATCAAATCGCGGCCGCTCGGGTGGCGGCTGCGGCCGGGGGCAAGTCGTGACACCACAGTCCAGCCTTCCGTCCACAGGCGGTGCCCATCGCGACGCGTCGGAACGTCTCGACCAGTTGAGTGCGAGCGCAGCCGTCGCAGCCATGCAGCGAGGCGAACTCAGCAGCGAAAGGTACACCGCTGCGCTGCTCGAGCGGGCTCACGACTGTGCGCACATGAACGCGTTCATCACCTTGCCGACCGAGCAGATCCTCGAGTCCGCACGCGACGCCGACCGCGCTCGGGCCCGCAATGACGCGACGGGCTGCCTGCACGGCTTGCCCGTCGCCGTGAAGGATGCGGTCAATACGAGGGACATGCCGACGACGATAGGCACCCGCTCCCTGCGGGCCTTTCAGCCCGCACAGGACGCTGCCCTGGTTTCGGCCTTGCGCCGGGCGGGTGCTCTCGTCTTCGGCAAGACCAACCTGACCGAGCTGGCATTCGGCTGGAGCAACAACAACCTGGAGTTCGGAGCCGCGCGCAATCCGTACGACCCGTCGCGGATCACCGGAGGCAGCAGCGGAGGTTCCGCGGCCGCGGTCGCTGCGCACATGGTGCCGTTGGCGATTGGTGGCGATACGCTGGGCTCGATCCGCGTGCCCGCGGCCATGTGCGGCGTGGCGGGCTTGCGTCCCACCTTGAACCGCTATCCCAACACGGGCGCCTGGGCCTTGGCCCGAGGCCGTCTGGATCAGCTGGGCGGCCTCGCGCGCAACGTCGCTGACCTGCAACTGCTCGACCGTGCGATCACGGGCGACAGCGCGGAGGTGGAGGTCGCGCTCGGCCGCCTGCGGCTGGGCATTGCGCCCTTCTATTGGGAGGGACTGGATCCAGACATCGAGCGCGTAACTCAGGCGGCGCTCAACCAGCTGCAAGACGCCGGCGTGTGCCTCATCCGGGCCGAGATTCCGGAAGCCATGAAGTCGGCTTTTCCGATTGCCGCGACGACCATGTTGTACGAGAGTGTGGACAGCATCCGCCACTACCTGCACACCTTCAATCCCGGGCTGTCGTTCGAAGACCTGCTGGCGCAGGCGAGTGCGAACGTCGACGAGCTGATGCGCAACTTCGCCATCCCGCCGAACCGGCCGCCGGTCGAGGCATTCGACGCCATGCAAGTACAGCGTGGCCTCTTGCTCGACGCCATGGCCGACTACTTCCGTTCCCATCGGGTCGATGCGATCGTCTTTCCGACCATCACCGCGCTGCCGCCCCTGCTGGGCGAGGAGCACGACGTGGATATCCATGGACGCAAGGTCTCTTTCTTCGATGCCTTCGGCCGCAACACCGCGCTCAGTGCGGCTTCCGGCACGCCGAGTTTCACCCTTGCGGTAGGGCTTAGCGCCGGCGGTCTGCCCGTCTCCCTGGAGTTCGTCGGCCTGTCCGGCAGCGATCGCCATCTCTTGGCCGTCGGCGCAGCGGTCGAGCGCGCGGTCGGCCGCATCGCCGCGCCTCCTGCCTGAGCCGTCCCGGTATCGGAAACGAAACGTCGCCCTTGCCATTGGCTTGCCAAGGCGAGCCGCTTGAGTGCCCTGCATGGCAAGGGCGCAAGCAACGCCCTCGGTGCCGCCGTGGCGTTCTACGGGCAAGGTGATGTGTCTGGATGACCAGAGTCACCACTCTGTTTCAAGCGTCACATGGGTTCGAAGTCGATCGCCTTGACCAAGGCTCTCGCGCAGCCGGGCTGTCGATTACCCGGTCAAGGCGCAGGCT
Source organism: Burkholderiales bacterium (assembly GCA_031381955.1). Taxonomy (GTDB): domain Bacteria; phylum Pseudomonadota; class Gammaproteobacteria; order Burkholderiales; family Burkholderiaceae_C; genus Rubrivivax. The sequence goes on along the minus strand of JANMYI010000116.1, from coordinate 2,497 downwards.
TGGATAGCCGGATGAAGTGCTTCATGAACGATGACGTGAGCTCGAAAACGAACTCGACCTCGGCAACGATGACGGCATCGTCATGTTTGACATATGTGTTCTCGTACTTGGAAAAGTAGTCGACCAGCTTTTGGAACATGTTCGCCAGCTCCGGCGACCCGCCCCGATCGCGAACGAAAGTACCGATGGCCGGAATCTGATTTTCCAGTGACTTGGCGTTGCCGAGGAGGCTGCGCAGCAACAACTCCAGGGAAAGCCGCCGCCCCACTTTCGACAACCGAAACCCCGTTGGTTGACCGACCGCGCGATGCCCAGCATCACCCCGGTCATTTCACCGCCGCCGCCACCGCCTGCAGCAGGTTGCGAATAACGTCAGCCTCAATGCGCCGCGTGATGAACACCAGCCGCGTGCCGGTGTCGGCGCTGGGCCAGCGGTCCAGCGGCACCGGTGGGTGAAAGATGTGCTGCACACCCTGCACCACCACCGGCTGACCTTCAACGTTAACGATGCCTTTCACGCGCAACAAGTCGGGCCCGCGCAGCGTGCTCAGCAGCTCCAGCGCCGACGAAAAGGCGGCCCAGGTGAAGGGTTGATCGAAGCGCAGCACCTGCGTGCGGATGCCGGCGTCGTGCAGCGCCGCGCGCCGGGAGAGAGGCCGGCCATCACCTTGCCCTTCACCCTGCCCATCACCCTCCCCTTCGTCCGTGCCTGCGCCTTGCAGTGACTCCCCCAAAAAGCTCAGCGTGGCCGGCCCCGCGCGCGCGCTGACCAAGCCCAGCCCCATCAACTCGGCCGGGTCGATCTCGCCGTGCAGCACCAGGCGCACGCCGGCACGCGGGTTGATGCTGTGCACGGCATCGCGCACGACGTGCACCTGCTCGGGTGTGGCAATGTCGCTCTTGGTGATGAGCACGCGGTCGGCCAGGGCAATTTGCCGCGCCGGCTCGGCATGGCCGGCCAGTTGCGTGGCGGCGTTCACCGCGTCCACCAGCGTCACCAGCCCATCGAGGCGGAAGTGGGCCGCGATCAGCGTGTCGCTGGCCAAGGTTTGCACCACCGGCGCGGGGTCGGCCAGGCCTGTCGTTTCGATGATCACGCGGTCGAAATCTGGGATCTCGCCCACTTTGCGGCGGGCGAACAAGTCGCGCAGCGTCTCTTGCAGATCGGTGCGCACCGAGCAGCAGATGCAGCCGTTGGCCAGCAGCGCGATGTTCTCTGAAGACATCGTCACCAGGTCATGGTCGATGCCCGCTTCGCCGAGTTCGTTGATGACCACCGCCGCCCCGGCCATGGCCGGGTGGCGCACCAGGCGCGCGAGCAAGGTGGTCTTGCCGCTGCCCAGAAAACCGGTGAGCAGCGTCACGGGCAAGCGCCCGGCGAGCGGGTCGCGTGTGCTGAAGTTGGCGGTGTCGGGCGCGGCCACGTTCAGAGGTTTAACTCCAGGATGTACAGGCCGCCGGTGAAGCGGTCGACGGTGTAGACGATGCGGCGCTCGTCCACATACACGTCGTTGAGTTGCACCGCACCGGCCGGTGACAACTTGGGCGCGGCCGGCACGTAGTAGGCGATCTCTTCCACGCGGTAGGGGTCGCGCGTGTCGTACACGCGCACGCCAGCATTGAAGAAGGTGCCGATGATGATGGTGTCGGATTTGAACGAGCTGGGGCCCGGCAGGTTCTCGTGCAGGTTGTGGGCGCCGAAACGCCCGCCGCGTTTGGCAAATGCTTCGACCGGCGGCGCCGGGAAGGTGCTGATGGGCACGGGGTTGGCCTCATTGCGTGCGTCGATCATCCACACCAGTTTGGGCCAGTCGGCGCCGTTGTCGAGCACACATTCGTCGCTCACCACCCACAGCCCGCGTTCAAACAGCGGCAGCACGGTGTGCGTGAAGCCGTTGAAGGGCGGCGAGGGGTTCCACTTCGAGACGACCTTGATGTCGCTCATGTTGGAGATGTCCAGCACAAAAGCGCCGCCGTCGATGTAGCCCACGTAGGCACGGTCAGGCCGCTGCGGGAAGACGTTGGTGTTGTGCGCGCGAAAGCCCATGTCGAAGGGGGGCTTCAAACGCTGTGGCGGCGGCGCGGTGTCGCCTTCGCGCGTGCCGGGGTACCACCAGCGGCCCACCTCCACGGGTTTGGAAGGGTTGGCGACATCGATGATGCGGTAGCACTGGTCGTCGAGCGGGTGGCGCGGCTGGAAATCGCCCGCGCCGCCTGACAGGTGCACGTAGCGCCCATCGACAAACCACACCGCATGCACGCCGCGTGAGTAGGGGCCCGAGCAGTCGAAGTGCGAAATGAGGCGCGGGTTTTCAGGCCTGCTCACGTCAAACAAATCCATGCCCGCGGGCTTGATGCCCACGGCGCTGGCCTGGTAGGCCACGGCCAGCGTGTCGCCCACGACGTCCAGCGAATTCGAGCGCAGCTTCATGTGCGGCAGCTGCGTCTGCACGATGAGCCGCGGCTTGCGCGGGTCGGTGACGTCAACGCCAGAGAA
>JANMYI010000085.1:0-3709 GCA_031381955.1 Burkholderiales bacterium | reverse complement strand
GCTGCGCAGCGCGGTGAAGCCGCGGTGATTCGGCCCCAGGCGGTCCAGCGCCACCACGCTGGTCACCAGTTTCATGGTCGAGGCCGGTTGCATCAGGCGCTGGCCTTGGTGTTCCCAGCGCGGCGCGGTGGCCATGGCGGGCTGCACCCAGGCGGCCAGTGCATCGGTGGGCAGGCCGGCCTCGCGCAGGGCTTGCGCCACGGACTCGGGCAAAGGGTCGGCCAATGCGCCGGCCAGGCAACCACAGGCCAGGCAAAGGGCAATGAGGAGTCGATTCATGTCGCGGTGGGGGCTTGAGAGCGTGGGCATTCTATGAAGCGGTGAAGGGTCAACCGGTGCACCGCCGGCACAATCAAGCGATGCCTAAACCTGCCCGTTTTGCACCATGGCACCGCCTGGCCGCCGCGCTTGCGGCCCTGCTGCTCGTGGCCTGCGCCAGCGGCCCGCCTGCGCTGAAGATCGACACCTCGCACGTGGCCTTGGGCCAAGACAGCCGGGTGCTGTTCCTCATCATCCACTTTACGGCTGAGAACCTTGAAGGCTCGCTGCGCGTGCTCACGCGCGGGCCGGTGTCGTCGCACTATCTGGTGAGTGACGAAACCGTGCCCCGCATCTACCGTTTGGTGGATGAGAGCCAGCGCGCCTGGCATGCCGGCGACAGTTTCTGGAAGGGCCATGCGATGTTGAATGCCAATTCCATCGGCATCGAGATCGTCAACCCCGGGCCGGTGCGCCTGGCCGATGGAACCAAGCGTTATGCGCCCTACCCGCCGGCACAGGTTGAGTTGGTGCTGGCGCTGGCGCAAGACATCATCAAGCGCCATGGCATCAAGCCCGAGCGCGTGCTGGGCCACAGCGACATCGCGCCGCAGCGCAAAGACGACCCCGGCCCGCAATTCCCGTGGCAGCGCCTGGGCGCGCTGGGCTTGATCGTCTGGCCCGATGCCACGCGCCTGGCCAACGAGCGCGCCGCGTTCGAAATTGCCTTGCCCGCCGTGGCCTGGTACCAGGCGGGGCTGGCCAAATTTGGCTACAAGGTGCCCGACAGCGGCGTGTTGGACGAGCCCACGCGCAAGGTGCTGGCGGCGTTTCAGATGAAGTACCGCCCGCAACAGCACGACGGCGCGCCCGACGCGCAAACCGCGGCGCTGCTGCACGTGCTGACGACAGTGCCGCCTTGAGCCGCCGCGCCTACACCCTTGGGGTTGCCAACGCGCCGCAGGCTCGAATATCGTCAGCCGCAATGGGCTCGCGCATCGATGCGGGCGCAGCGCACAAGGAGCCGCCATGAGTGGTTTGCAATCCGTTGCCGGCACTGCCAACGCCCAGCGCGAGGCAGACATCGTCTTCGTGCATGGCCTGGGCGGCGACTGGCGCAGCACCTGGATGCACGACAAGGCAGACGACGCCACGTTCTGGCCGCAATGGTTGGCGCAAGAGTTTCCCCAATTCGGCGTCTGGAGCTTCGGCTACGCGGCCGATGTGTCGGCCTGGCAGGCCCAGTCCATGCCGCTGGCAGACCGCGGCAACGCGGTGCTTGAAGAATTGCTGAACGACGATATCGGCCAGCGCCCCTTGGTCTTTGTCACGCACAGCCTGGGTGGCGTTGTCGTCAAGCAGTTGCTGCATGCCGCGCAGAGCCAGGCCGTGAAGCGCTGGAAGACGATTGCCCAAGCCACCCAGGGCATCGTTTTCATCGCCACGCCGCATGCCGGCTCGGACATGGCCAGCTTCGCCGAATTTGCGAAGCTGGCCTTGCGCACGAACGAAGTGGTGGCCGATCTGAAGGCCCACGACTCGCGGCTGCGTGAGCTGCACGGCGCGTTCCTGGCCATCCTCGAAGAGCGCATCCGGCAGGGGCGCGCGATCAGTTGCCGCACCTATTGCGAAATGCGCGAACTGCGCCCCGGCGCGGGCGGTTGGTTCACGTCGCCCAAGGGCTTGATGGTGGTTGACCAGACCAGCGCCGAGCCGAACATTCCGGGCGAACGCGCCTTGCCGCTGGACGAAGACCACCTCAGCATCTGCAGGCCACTGAATCGCGATGCGCCGCTGTACAAAGGCCTGCGCCGGTTTCTCAAGGAGCTTGAACTCCACCCTTAGTCGCCCCGCCGGCGGCCCCGGCGCCGGCGGGGCAAACCCTCTACCAAGGCGGCGCCGCGGCGTTTCAATTCGCTGCCGGCGCCACGCGATTCGACAGCGGCGCCCAGGCCTTGCCCGGCACGGCCATCACCACGCCGCCGGGCGCCTGGGCCAGCATGATGGGGCGCACGCCTGAGCGTGAGGCGTTGAAGGCGGCAGCGCAGGCGCGGCCGCGGTTTGAAGAAGTCTTCGAGCTGGTGCGCAGCGCCGAAGATGTGCCCAAGGCGCTGTTCCGCGCCGAGCCGGGCCAGCAATGGGTGCCCTATGAAGTGCCCTATGTGCGCGGCCGTCAGGGCCTGGCCGTGGTGCAGCAAGGGCTTGAAGACGCCTTGGCCGATGCGGGCGGGCGTTTGCTCATCGCCGGGCGGGCCGGCATCGGCAAGACGCGCGAGGTGGCTGAGTGGGCGGCCCAGAGGTGCCTGCTCGGCTGGACGCTGGCCGTGGCGCGGCCCGACCTGGACGCCCGCATGGGCGCACTGGCCAAGCTGCCCATGCAGTTGCACGACGAAAAGCTGGTGCTGATCATCGACAACCTGCACGCACGGGTTCAGGCCGCTGAAGACGGCGAGTTGCCTTATCTCGAACGTTTGTCGCGCTGCATCGATGGCTTGGCCCGGCAGGGTCTGCACGACGTTCGCGTGGTGGCCATCGCGCGCGACGAGCGGCCCTTTCAGCAGGCACTTGACCTGGCAACCGAAAGCAAGCAGTGGCGCGAGTTTGGCGTTTTTCGCATGCCCGATCTGACCGACGATGCCCTGTCCACGATTTTGCTGACGCTGGCGCACCGGGCTGAACTTGAACTGAACCCGGGGCTGGCGCGCGAGCTGGTCACCAACAGCGACCGCACACCCAGAACCATCTTCATCAATGTTGACCTGGCGCGGCGCAAGCAAGCAGCCCTTGGCCATGGTGACTGGTTGCCCACCGAGGGCGAGACCTGGCGGCTGAAGAAGCGCGCGCTGCGCGCCCAGTACCCCGCCAGCGACCAGGTTCAGGCCCAGTTGCTCCTGTTGGCACGCCTGGGGCTGCCGGCGCGCGGCGCCTACCTCCGCGCCATGGCGGCTGCCGCCGAGCGCCCTGCTTGCGACGACGCCTTGCAAGCGCTGATCGACGAAGGCCTGGTCGGCCGCCGGCAAGATCGCCTCACATTGTTCGGGCATGAGCAAGAGCTTGACGATGCGCCGGCCAAGCCCCATGCCGATGACTGGGATCGAGCCATTGCGGCCATGACCGATGAGTCCAGCCGACAGGCCCACTGGGCCGAGGATTTGTCGTTGCTGGCCTTGGCCTTGCTGCGCGCCGATCGGCCCGAGCAAATCACCGCCATCGCCAGCTTGGCCATTGCGCAGGGCCACCCCGGCGCCCAGCCCTACAAGGCGCGCAGCTTTGCGCATTTTCTGGCAGGCCGCCTGGACGAGGCCATGGCCGACCTGGCCAGCGCCATCGAGCGCGACGCCGCCGATGGCAGCACCTGGCACATGCGCGGCTTATTGAAGTACCTGATGAACGACGGCCCGGGCGTGCTGCACGACATGGCGCGCGCGCATGAACTGGGTGAAGACAGCGA
>JANMYI010000068.1:0-3513 GCA_031381955.1 Burkholderiales bacterium | reverse complement strand
AGGCCGGCCAGCTCATCGAGCCGGCTGTCTGAACGCGCGAAGTGCAGCGCATCGACCAACACGCCGCCATTGGGCTGCGCCGCCGCCGCCACGATGCGCTTGGCGGCGCGCAAGTTGGGCACTTGCGTCCAGGGCATGAATTCGAGATCGCAGGTCAAGCCGAAGCGCGCCGCGGCGGCGCACAGGGCGGCAAAGTTGGCTGTGGTGCGGGCTTCATCGGGGTCGTCGCCCGCCACCAGGATGTGAAGCGCCCCGACTTGCGCGCCGACGTCCATGAAGGGCATGAAGTCACTCAACTCGAAGCGTTCGTTCAAGCGGATCACTTCCAGGTCGAACACACCCACGCCGGTGTCGGCCAGCACGGCCTTGGTTTCGCGCAGCATGGCCGCGTCCGCCATCAGGTTGTGCGCCACCCCGCCCGGCGCGGCGGGTAGCAGCCGGATACCGGCCGCTGCGCAGCCGGCTTGCGCGGCCAGGCGCAGCATCTGCGGCGGCGTGTACGGCAAGGCCATCAACTGCGCCAGGGAAAACAAACGTTTCATGTCATTCTCTTTCGGGTGACGGCATGGCCAGCGGCCGGCCGGCCGCATGGTGCGCAACGATGTGACCAAACACCAGCGCCGGGCTCAGCGTGATGCCACCCGAGGGGTAGTGGCCTCGCATGATGCTGGCCCGGTCGTTGCCCACGGCGTACAAGCCGGCAATGGCCCGGCCATTGGCATCGAGCGCGCGGCCATGCTCATCGGCCGCGATGCCGGCAAAGGTGCCCAGGCTGCCGGGCAAGACCTTCACCGCATAGAACGGCGCGCGCACGATGGGCGCCACGCAAGGGTTGGGGCCGGGCTGGTCGGCGTCGCCCTGCATGCGTTCGTAGGGCTGGCTGCCGCGGCCGAATTCGGGGTCATGGCCCTGCACGGCGTGTTCGTTGACCCGCGCCAGCGTGGTCTGCAATCCAGTTTCGCTGATGCCGCACAGCTTGGCCAGCGCTGCCGGGCTGCCGGCGCGCAGCAGATAGCCCGAGCGCAGCGCCGGCCACAGCGGCAGCGGCCAGGGCTTGACGTGGCCCAGGCCGTAGCGGCGAATGAAGCGGTCGTCGCACAGCAGCCAGGCGGCCACCGGCGCGTTTGGTTTACCCGTTTCACCCGGCGCATGCCGCGCCAGCAGCGCGCGCATGAAGGTGTGATAGTCACCTGATTCGTTAACGAAGCGCTGCCCGCGCGCATCCACCGCAATCAACCCCGGCTTGCCACGCTCCACCAGGTGCGGGAAGGCTGCGGTGGCGCCGTGGCGTTGCGGCACCAACGACACCGGCGCCCAGGCGGCGGTGTCTTGCAGGGCAGCGTCGAACGCGGCGCCGGCTTGCTGCGCCAGGCGTTGGCCGTCGCCGGTGTTCGTCAGCACCGCTGCCGAATGGTGTTCGCGGCCGGTGGGCGCGTGGGCAAACAGCGTGGCCTTGCGCGCGGTGTCATGCGCAAAGCCGCCGCAGGCCAGCACCACGCCGCGGCGGGCGTGCACGGTGCGCGGGCCGGTGGGCGTGTGGATGCGCGCGCCCACCACGCGCTCGTCCTCGCGCAGCAACTCGCACACCGCATGCCGTTCGAACAGCGCAACCCCGTTGTCGAGCGCGCTCTTCATCAGCGCCGCCACCAACGCGTTGCCGCCCATGAGCTGCGTGCCGCGGCCGTGGCGAAGGCTGTCAATGGCGTGGTGCGCCAGCCGGCGCAGCACGTAAGCGAACGCGTCGGCATGGCGCGTGGCGCGCAGGAAGTGGCGCAGGTCTGCCCCGCCGGCCAGGCCCATGCCCAGGAACGACAGGATGTCGCGCGGCGGCAGCAGGCGCTTCAGATGCGGCCCCAGCAAGCGGCCGTTGAACGGCGCGGCGCAGAGCGAACGCCCGCCCGTTCGCGCGCCGGGTGCGGCACCGTGGAAGTCGGGCATGGCGTTGCCGTCGATGAAGCGCAGCGCGGTGTGCTGCAAGTGAAACTCACACATCGCCGGGGCGTGGGCCAGATAGGCTTCGAGCGCGGCGGAATCTGCCGCCGGCCCCATCACATTGCGCAAGTACTCGCGCACCGGCTCAAGTGTTTCGTTAATGCCCGCGCTGCGCGCCAGCGGGTTGCGCGGCAGCCACATCCAGCCGCCGCTCCACGCGCTGGTGCCGCCGAACTGCGCCGCCTTGTCCACCACCACCACGCTCAAACCCAGGTGCGCGGCGGTGACGGCAGCGCTCAGGCCCGCCGCGCCCGAGCCGGCCACCAACACATCACACGTCGCGGGTAAGACTTCAAGCTGCACGCTGGAAGGCGCGGTCGAACAGCGGCGAAGCCCCACTGGCGTGTGCCAACTCGGCCGCGGCATTGAACAGGTCGGGCAGCAGTGCCTGCACGCGCGCGTCGTTCAGCCGCACTGACGGCCCGGAGATCACCACCACCCCCACCGCGCCCTTGCCCGGCACCAGCACCGGAACGGCCAGGGCGGCCACGCCGGGGCGGTAGGTTTCATTGGTGTAGGCATAGCCCTGCTTGCGCACCACGCGCAGCAGCTTGAGCACGGCCGTGGGGCTGCCCGGTGCACGCGGGCCGAACTGGCCGCTGCGTGGCGGGCCTTCGCGCGCCACCAGCGCCAGGGCGTCGTCGTCAGGCAGCGTGGACAGCCACGCCAGGCCGCTGGAGGTGCATGACAGCCGCGCATCCACACCGGCATCGGGGTCGTAGCGCAGGCCGCTGGTGGCGCCTTGCGCCGTGGCCACCCAGGTCAGGTGCTCGACATCCACCACGCCGATGCGGGCCAGTTCACCGCTGCTGGCCGCCAGGCGGTCGAGGATGGGCTGGCAGATGTCGACGATGCCGCAAAGCTTCAGGTACGACAGGCCCAGCGAGACCAGCTTGGTGGTGAGCATGTAGTCGCCACGGTCGCGCGCCTGGCGCACGTAGCCCAGCTGCGTCAATTCAAGCAGCAGCCGGTGCGCCGCGCTGCGCGGCATGTTCAGGTCGCTGGCCAGCGTGGCCAGGGGCACGCCATGCACGTCAGCAGCGAGCCGCTCCACCAGGGCCAGGGTTCTGGCCATCACGCCCGGCATGTGTTCGCTCCGCGATCAAACCTCGCCATCAACAGGTCAGCCATCCAGTTGCGCCAGCGTCACCACCGTGCCGCTGGCCGCGGCCTCATGCACGGCCAGCGTGGCTTGCAGCGAGCGCAGGCCATCCAGGCCCGAACACAGCGGCGCCTCGCGCCCTTCGGCCACGGCGCGCAACTGACTGAGCTGCGACATGTACGGGTCACCCTCATGCGGCGTGGTGCGTGTGAGCGTGAATGGCTCGTGCCAGCCGCGCGCGCCACGGTACTGCCACACGTGCAAGCGCGGCAGCGTGAGCGAGCCTTCAGTGCCGCTGAGGTGGTGCGAATCGATGTCTTGGCGCGGGTAGTGGGCGGCCTCGCCGGCGGCGAGGTCCCAGTTACACGGCGCCACGGCGGCGTCGCTCACGGCCAGGGTGGGCAGGGCACCGTTCTTGA
>JANMYI010000053.1:0-10427 GCA_031381955.1 Burkholderiales bacterium | reverse complement strand
GTCCAGAGCTTTTGGCCGTTGAGCAGCCAGCCATCGCCACCCCGGCCGGCGCCGATGCGCCGCGCGCAGGTCTTGATCGACGCCAGGTCGGAGCCCGAATCGGGTTCGCTCATGCCAATGCAGAAGTACTGTTCGCCGCGGCAGATTGCCGGCAGGTGGCGCTCGCGCTGCGCGTCGGTGCCGTAGCGCAGGATCAGCGGTGCGCTTTGGCGGTCGGCGATCCAGTGCGCCGAGACCGGCGCACCGGCGGCCAGCAACTCTTCGATCACGACATAGCGCGCGAACGGGCCGGCCGCGGAGCCACCATATCGCTGGGGCAGTGCCATGCCGATCCAGCCGCGTGCGCCCAGCTTGCGGCTGAATTCGGCATCGAAACCCATCCACGAATCGGCCCGGCGCACCGCCGCGAAGGCCGCCAAGGATTCGCCCAGAAAGCTGCGAACGTCGGCACGCTGCGCCTGCGCCGCCGCTGGAATGCGGCTGTAGCGGAACTGCTCAGCGAGCATGGACGACGGCCGACACCGCCATCGGCACGAAGCCGGCAAGCGCTTCGACGCGCTGCAGCCAGGCGCGCAGGGCAGGATAGGCGTCGAGCGCAACACCGCCCTCGGGGGCGTGCGCGGTGTAGGTGTACAGCGCGATGTCGGCCACGGTGGGTTGGGCGCCGCCGGCGAGCCACGGCGCGCCACTGTCAACCAGCGACGCCTCGATGCGCTCGAACAGCCAATGCGCCTCCTGCACCGCTGCCTGCGTGTCACGTTGCAGGCGGAACACATGGATGGCGCGGGCCGTGGCCGCACCGCGGCTCAGCGCGCCAGCGGCCTGCGACAACCACTGTTGCACACGCGCGGCGTGCAAGGGCTCGCGCGGCATCCAGTGCTCGGGCGCATAGCGCAGCGCCAGGTAGGTGAGGATGGCGTTCGAGTCGGCAACCACGGTGCCGCTGTCGTCGATCACCGGCACCTGCGCAAAACGGTTCAGCCGCACAAACGCGGGCTGGCGCTGCTCACCGTGCAGCAGATCGACGTCGATCAGCGCCAGCGGCAGGCCGAGCAGGCGGATGAACAACTCGACGCGATGGGAATGCCCCGACAGCGCGTGGCGGTACAGCTTGATCGGCTCGGCGGGTGGTGGCTGCATGGTGCTCCCTTCTGTGTTGCTGGGTGTCGAGGGTAATCGGTTGGCGCGCAAGCGCCGCATTCTGCTTTGGTGCAGGTGCAGGGCACCGGCGCCGCCCACTGACCAGGAGATCAACGCTGCCATCCTGGCCATGGCGTCTTGAAGCCGGCAGCGGCTTGAATCGCATGCGGCGCGTCGCACAATCCAAAGCATGGAGTGGATCTTCGTTTGACGACGTGCCGCAAAGTGATGTGCGATAGGCCATTGGTGCCCGCCGACGTGGCGAGTTGCTGGCCGAGATGCCGATGCTGTGCTACTTGAGCCCGCAGCACCGTTTGGCAAAGATTGGCAAGGCCGTGAGCGGTGCAGCGCGCGCTGGAACACCGGCGCGATGCCGGGCACCAGCGCTTGCAACTCACGCCGAGTGGGCCAGCGCGATTCGACGCCCTGGCGCTGGCGCAGTTGCGCTTCGATGTCGGTGCCTTCAGAGTGATCAGCGTGCCGCGCCGGCTGCGCCCACACATGCACCTGGCCCGCGCTGCGGATGGCTCCGTTGAAGGCCTCGCCCAGCCCTTCGCGGTACAGCAGCAAGGCGGGCGGTGCTGCGCGGCCATCGCGTCAGACGTACGCAGCACCTGGCTCATCCTGCTGCCACGCACGCGCTGCCACAGCCACGGCAACGCGCGCAGGCCGGCCGAGGCGCGCAGCACCCTACGGGCTGTATGCACCCGCCGGCACACCGGCCGCCAAGATTGACGAGTGGAACCGGGCCATGCGCAAAGTGCTGGCGCGCGAGGACGTGCGCACGCGGCTGCAAGACATCGGCTACCAGCCCCTGGCCGGTTTAACCCCCGCCGAGCTGACGGCGATGGAACGCGCGATGAGCGCGCACTGGGCGCCGATCATCAAAGCCACGGGCTTCAAGGGCGATTGAGAGGCGAGGCGAAGCCGATTCGCTCAGCGGGTGTGATAGGCGTCCGCCGGCAATTTGGTGCACTGGCGCGTGCGTTGGTTGCAGAAGGTGTCGGCCTGGCAGCCGCCGCGAAGTTCGTAGCACGCGCAGGCCACCGAGCCGTCGGCCGAGCGCAGGCCGTGGCCGTTGCAAGCCTGTTCGTTGACGCACGACACCACCGCAAACTTGGCGCTGAGCTTCGGCGCGCAACCGCCGCCCACCACGGCGATGTCGAAGCGCTCGGCGCTGGTGGGTTGCATCTGGCGCTGGCCCGACAGCAGCGCTCGCCGCTCGGAAATTTCGCGTTCGGTGGGCAGAGGCTCGTTGTCGAGCGCGGCGATTCTGCCCGGGCTGGCGCAGGCGCCGAGCACGGCGATCAGGGTTATCAAGAACAGCTTGTTCATGGTTGACTCATCCGTTCAGTTGCCAGTGAAGCCGACGTGTACCGTGGAGCTGGTGAACTGCCACCGGTGGTTGCAGCCCTGCCAGGTGGAAGAACAGGTTCTGGTTGTTCTGGTCTTTGACGATGCCCAGGCCACCCATGGCATGCAACACGCGGCCCGTGCCTGGCGTGTAGGTGGTGTGCGAGCGCATCCACAGTGACGGCTCGCCCGCGCTGGCCATGGCCGCAGAGCGGTACGCACGCACCAAGGGGTAATAGCTGGCGTTGACCTTCTCGGCGTTGCCTTCGCCGGTGCCCCACTCGGGGATGTACTCGCAGTTCTGGTTGCCCAGGTTGCACCCCGAACCCGCAATGTAGAGCCGGTTCTTCAGGCGCTGCGCCGCGTGAACATCAAGCGGATGTGGTCGTTGGCCTTGCCGAACGAGCCGACGTCGAACGAGAACTGCGGGCCCGTGCGCATGACGTTGTCAGCCGTGGTGCACGGGGCGCCCGTGCTGGCCAGGCAGGGGCCGCTTTGCGCGTACATGCCGGTGCGCCAGGTGGCGCCCCAGCTTGAGCCGTTCCAGCGCGCGAGCAACAACTCACCGCTGTTGTTCATGGCCATGACGAACAACTCGGCTGTTTCCAGGTTCACGCGCAAGCGAGGGTGGCTCACGATGCCGTAGGCGCCGTCAGTAAACGGATTGGGCAGCTTCTGAAACGTGGCGTTCTCGCTTTGAGCACGCCACACATGCACGGCATCCGTGTCCGTGTTCACCCAGCCGGCATGGATGCGGCCGCTGTTGTCGCTCGCCATGTTGCCGCCGTCGTAGAAGTCACCGGTGGGGTCGGTTTCAGTGGTCTGCAGGCACTGGTACAGCGCGAAGTTCTTGCCGGCATCGGTCGAGCGGGCAATGCACGCGTCACCGATGCAATTGTTCAGCGCGCCACTGATTTCGCCGCCCGGCGCGGTGTCGAGCTTGGCCTTGGGCACCGCCAAGGTGGCGATGTAGACATAGCGCTGGAGGACGACCAGCCCAGATGCGTGGCGCCCTTCTTCGTGATGCGCGTGGTGGGCGTGAACTGGATGGCGCTCTGGTCTGTGCCGTCGTTGCAGGTGACGGTCAAGGTCGTGTTGTCGCCAACGCGGTTGACCGCAAAGGCGGTCTCCGACTGCTGGCCGCTGCCTTCCTTGCCCGTCACCGAAACCGGCTTCAGTGCGCAGCCACACAGCAGCAGCGCGGCAACGACCACCGCCCAGACGCGGCTGCGAATGATCGAACTCATGATGGCCTCCTCTGGTCGTTCACTTGCGCGCCGGCTTGCGCTTGGCAGGTTTGGCGACGACCTTGGCCGCCCTGGTCGGCTTGTTGCTGGCTTTGTTGGCTTTGTTGGCGACGATGAATTGCTGCGCCGACAGTTCCAGCGCAGGCACCGACTGCAACTGCTTGGCCAGCTCCAACGTCTTCTTGCTCGACTGTTCGAGCATCTGCGAGAACTCCCGCGCGCCTGCGGCCAGACCTGCCGCCACGGCCTTGGCGGCGTCAGCCTCGGCGACGCCTGCGGCCTTGTCGGCGTGTTCGTTTTGCAGGGTGATCAGTTCGCGCACCACCGCGCCCATCATGATCTGTTCGAGCACGTCGATCGGTGGGCAGGTGAAGCACGGGTCGGGGCGCGGCAGGAAGAAGCGCTCGCGCCAGACTGGTGTGAAGCGGTCGAACAGCCAGCTGCGCACCGTGCATTGGCCGGCCATGCGCCCGATGGCATCGAGCGCGAAGCCACCGAGCACCCAGACGGGCATCTTCACGTCCAGCTTTTCAACCAGCGGGTACAGGAAGACGATGCGCCAGGTGGCGCGGAAGAAGAGTTGATCTTGCCGCGCGGGCGCATTCAGCCAGAGCGCCACGTTGCGAAAATAGTTCTTGATCTTGTCGTACTCGGCGCGCCCGGCCGCCGAATAGAGGAAGCCTTGCGCCTTGGCGCTGCCCGGCGACACGGGGTCGACCGCGTCTTCGCCCACACCGGTGGGCCGGCCGATCAGGTTGACGTCGAACCAGTGGTGCCAGGTGGAATCCACCGCCACGCGGCCAACGCCGCTGGCATGGCCGTTGTACGCACCGATCACACCAATGCGCTTGCTGTTGCAGGCGCCCTTGTTCGTGTCTTGCGCAGCCACTCGCGCCGAGACACCCGCCGTGGCCACCACATGGGCCTTTTCGCGCAGGCCCGAGCCGTCGGTGCGTGGCGGAAATTCAGGCTTGTTGACGAAGCCGGGAAAGGTGAAGGTGTTGGTCAACGACACCGGCTCGATCACCTCGCCCTCGTGCGGGTGATCGGGCAGCACGTTGATGATGCCGCGCGTGCCGCACAGCAACGGGTGCGGCGCCGATCGTTCCCAGAACGCAGCGTAGCTCGGCAGTGCAAACATCGTGGGCTCGATCGGCATCGGCTGGTCGTCAGACTCGTCGCTGAACTGGTAGATGCCATCGGTGCCCGGCAACAGCGTGTCGTGCCGGTTCGGGCCCGTGTTGGACGGCACGCCTTGCGTCGCCGTCCAGCGGCGCATGGCCCGCACACGCGGAATGCGCGAACACAGGCTCGCGCCGAGGTCGGCATGGTCACCGGTGGCGAAGACACCGCCCTGGCGCTCATCCATCCAGCGCGCCACGATCGCCAGTTCGGCGTCGCTCAAGCGCTGCACGTCACCCTCGTTGTTGCGCGCCCCAAAGAACCACACCTGGTCGTAGGTGTTGATGTCGAACCCGGCCTGCGTGAAGCGAAAGGTCTCGACATCGGCCGCGCCGAGCGGGTCGGTCTGGCGGTGCGCCTTGGTGATGTCGAACTTGACCCAGGGCTCGGGGTTGTTCGTCAACGCATCCACCACCGCCGACAAGCTGAAGTACAGCCGGCCGTACGTGATGTTCAGGAAATTGCCCGGGTAGCCGTCAGCCACCATGAGGATCTTGATGCGAACGGGTGGCGGAAAGTATTTCAGCTGCAGCTCGCCACGGTGAATGGCCGTGAAGCGTGCGGCGTTGAATTCGAAGTCGGTGGCGAAGTCTTTGCGGTCCATGGTGGGCCCCTCGGTGATGCAACTGCGCACATTGCGCCACGAGGTTTTAACTTCAGCGTGCACACCATGCATCACCAAACTCGATGACGCTGCACCGGCGCTGCGCAGCGCAAAACACCAGATTGCACAGGACTGCGCGGCGCTGACCTTGCGACTGGCGCGCGTTGACTGGCCCACGTTAAAGGGCCATCGCATCAGGGCTTGTGCAGCGCGCTGCAACGCGCGGCCGGCATGAGGCCGCGTGCAACAAGCAGACAGGCTTCGCCGGCGCGGGCTTCACAGCAGGCGCCGGCGGTACGAAAGTGCCCCGCTGTCGCAGCTTGTGCGCCGGGCGCCATGGGCGCTTCGGGCAGACTGCAGCAGCGGGGTGGGTTAGCAGCAGGTGCCGGGGCGTGCGCCGCCGGACAGCCGCGCCACGCCAGTCGAATGCCTGGCGTGGCCGTGAGGGTGGATCAGGCTGCTCAGGCCTGCGCACCGGCTTGCGGGCGGCGACGGCGCGCCACGAACACCATGGCGCCCAACCCGGCCAACATCATCATGTACGTCTCGGGTTCCGGCACAGCGGTCACGCCGATCACCATGTCGTCATAGTCCTGGTCCCGGCCGGCACCGGTGTCGCTGAAGCCCAGCACATAGTCGTAGCCGCTCGTGCCGCCGCTGAAGATGGCAAACGTGGGTTCGGCGTTGCCGCCAAAGCCGTTCTGCACAACGATACCGCTGAGTGTGGACTTGAAGTTGAAGTCAAGCAGCCCGTTCGCAACCTGGTACGAATTCGTGCCAACCGCCGAAGCCGTGGTCATGGTCTGAGTCGAACCACCCAGATTGAAGAAGGTGTTCGTCGCAGCGGCCTCCTTGCCCAGGTAGGTGTATTTAACTGGGCCAGGGCCGCCAACGGTGCTGAGCGAACCGATGAACCCGTTGACGGCGCTGAAGCCGGGGATCACGACGTCGAACGTTGCGTTCGGTGCGCCGGGGGTGATGTTGGTGGCGCCGCCCACAGCAGGCGTTGCAACGACGGTCATGGCCGAGGCCGAAAAAGCCAGTGACGCCAGTGCCAGTGCAGAGATCACGTGTTTCATAAGGTACTCCCTAAGGGACAAGTTGCGTGGATTGCTGTCATTCGCATGAAGCGGCAATGGCGCCGCGTCAGGGATGTACGTTATGGGGTCGACCCATGTATAGACATCCCCGCGGATGAAGGGTTACCGGGGCAACCGTGTTGCAATTCCCACGGAATCCGGCGGCAACTGCGGGCGCGACACTGTTACGCCTCGCTGTGGCCGCCAGAGTGACCGGTGCACTGCCAGGTCAGGCAGCGGCGCCGCGCGACTTCGTTCACGGAAAGCCAGGCAGTCCACCTGGCTAGGCAAGTTCCAGCCCGCGGCGCCGCGGTCAGCGCCGCCTTCGGGCCCGCGGCCGCGCATCAAGCGCGCCGTTGCCCCACTTGCAGCACGACATTGCCCATCGTCAGCCCCGCCTCAACCGCCTCGTGCGCCTGCACGGCTTGGCCCAGGGGCAGGCGCAAGGCGATGTTGTGGGCCAGCTCGCCGCGCGACAGCAGGCGGTGCAAGGTGGCTTGCGCGCGGGCGCGGTCGACATCGCTAAGGTGGTAGACCATGAAGAACTTGAGCTGGATGTTCATGGCCAGCAGCACCGGGAACGGCAAGTTCAGCGGCTGCGGGCTGCTGCCATAGGCCACCACCTCGCCGCCCGCGCGCAGCATCTCCAAGTCCATGGCGCCGTTGACGGCGATGTCCAGCTCGATGATGCGGTCCACACCCTGGCCTTGCGTCATGTCGCGCACCCGCTCGGCCACGGCTTCGGTCTTGTAATTGATGACATCGTCAGCCCCAGCAGAACGCGCCAGCGCGGCCTTGGCGTCGCTGCTGACGGTGCTGATCACCCTGGCCGCACCCAGGCGGCTGGCCAACTGCACGGCGTAGTGGCCCACCGCACCGGCACCGCCAGCCACCAGCACGGTCTTGCCGGCCACGCCGCCGTCCATCAACACCGCATGCAACGCCGTCAGGGCTGGAATGCCCAGGCAGGCGCCAGCCTCACCTGAAACGTTATCTGGCAGCGGCACGGCCTGGCGCTGCGGCAGGCAGATGAATTCGGCGGCGCTGCCGAAGGGCCGGCCCCAGGAGGCGTTCCACAACCACACGCGCTGGCCCATGCGCTGCGCGGCCACGCCTTCACCCACGGCGTCGATCACGCCCATGCCGTCGCTGTGCGGAATGGTGCGTGCGAAGGGCAACACGCGGCTGCGCAGGCCGGCACGCGACTTCACATCTGATGGGTTGACGCCGCTCCACTGCACCCGCACCCGCACTTCGCCGGCGGCGGGTGTGGGGTCGGGCAGGTCGGCAAATTGCAGCACCTCGTTGGCGGGGCCAACTTGCTCGTAAAAGACGGCTCGCATGGGTGTCTCCTTATGACTGATATCAATCGTTGCTGGTGTTTCGTGCCCACACCAGCAACAGGTTGTTGGCCGGCATGTCGATGCGTTCGCGCAGGTGCAGGCCCGCGCTGCCCGCCTGCGCCGCCACGTCGGCCAGCTTGCGCAGGCCCCACTGCGGGTTGCGTTCGCGCAGGTCGGTGTCGAACGCCTCGTTGCTGGGCGCGGTGGCTTCGCCGCTGACCACATAGGGGCCGTAGGTCAATAACACCCCCGTGGGCGCGAGGTGCCGCGCCGCGCCCTGCATCAAGGCCGTGCAGGTGGCCCAGGGTGAGATGTGCAGCAGGTTGGCGCTGAAGATCAGGTCAAGCTGCTGCGGCACGCCCGGCCAGGGTGTGGCCATCACGTCGAGGTGCAGCGCCGGCAGCACATTGGGCAGGCCGGCACACCAGGCGGCCTGCGAAGGCAGCGCCTGCGCATCAGCATCACTGGGCTGCCAGCGCCAACCGGGCAGACTGGCGGCAAAGTGAGCCGCGTGCTGCCCAGTGCCCGCAGCGATCTCCAAGGCATGGCCGCGCGCCGGCAGCAGCCGCTGAAGTTCAGCCAGGATGGGGCCGCGGTTGCGTTCGGCGGCGGCGCTGTAGCGGTGGGGTGAGGTGGGGCGCACGGCCCGATGATGCCTGTGCGCCGCGTGCCTGCGCTGGCCGGGCGGAACAGCGTTTACTGCAAACCCAGCTCGCGGCGCTGCGCTGCGCTCAACTCACCCAGCCCGGCAGCCTCCTTGCGCCAGGTCGTGGCCGGCAAAGGTGAAAAGGCCAGCGGCGCCAGAGGCATCTGGCAGTGGTGGTGGTCGCTCCCCCACTTCGTTCACGCGCGTCGTGGCGCCGCCCGGGGTGGTGCCGCGCTCAACCCGGCGTAAGTTCAGGCTGGCCGTGAAAGGCCGGCCTGGCGTCACGCCAAGAGCGCCGATCCGCCCCGGGCGTTCGCGCCAAGGCAGCCAGCTCGGCCACCGGCACGCCCCACAGCCACAGCTTTACCGCTGCGGCGGCACTGGAGGCCGGCAAACGGCGCAAGTCCCACAGCCGGACCAGGCCGTTGGCGGTGGCCGTCAGCGCCAGCGGGCCGCTCGGCCAGAAGTGGCCCGACTCGCCATCGAGCAGCGCCAATTCGTTGCCAGCCACATCGGCCACGACTGCGCTGGCCGGCCAGGGTGGTCATGACCCATTGCCCGTCGGGCAAGATGCGCGCAGCCGTGCCGCCAAAGCGCACCGGCGGCTGCCCGGCACGCCACAACACGCTGCCGCTGCCCTGCTGCGTGATGTTTCGCGGTGCTGCCCACAGCGGCTTGGAGGACGAAGTTGCCACAGGCATAGACCATGAGCCGGCCATCGGAGCTGTTTCCGAGCAGCCCGAATGAGTGCAGGCTTTGTGGCCCGGGCCTGGGGCCGGGCGCCGCGGCCTCAAGCAGGCTCTCCAGCGTCTCCTGGTCACTCTGGCCGCATTGCGAACCATCGTCTTCCTGCTGAACCATGGGCGCGCCAGGCCACGCCACCAGCAGATCAGCGCCGCCATTCACAAAGGCGGCCGAACGCACGCTGTTGAAGACCAGCAGCTCGCGCCCGGCAAGGTCGCGCACGCGGGCATCGAGCGCGCTTTGCACGCCGGTGGCCACACTCAGAATTTGCGCGCCGTCGGGCGAAACGCCACCTGCGGCTTCGAGCCCACGGTCTCGCGCAGTGTCAGCAGCACGGCGCTGTCGTGGCCGCGCGGCAGGCAGGTGGTGCGCGCCCAGTCGAAGTCGTTGGCCGCGTCGTCTCAAAAAAGTTCCCCGCCGGTGACGATGATCAGCAGCTTGCTGCGCTCGCGCTGCGCCAGCCAATATGCCAGCTCCTGCCCGACCCACTTGGAAGCCGCCGCCCGGGGCGAGGCCAGGAACAGGAAATATTCGGATTGCGCCAGCGCCGCCTTGATCGAGGCCCACACGTGCGGCGACCGGTTCAGGTTGGCGCCGTCGCGAAAGACCTTCAGCTCACGCAGCCTGTACCAGGGCTTGGCAAAACGCTGCAAGGCCACCTTCACGGCTGGCGCAAAGGCGCCATCGGCCGCATGGCGGTAGGAGATGAAGGCGTTGTAGGCCACCACGGGCTGATGCGCCGGATCATGCAGTGCGCCAGTGCAGCAATGAAAAGGGCTTGTCCGCTGCAGCGTGATGTTCAACCACGCCCTGCACCGCCGCGCCGATGGCCACAGCTTGCAGCGGGTCGCCCAACAGGTTGCCCAGCATGCGCAGGCCACCGGCATGGGGCAACTCCACCAGCACGGCCAGGTACGGGCCGTGCAGCTTCAAGGCCGGGTGCACCGGGTGCCAGACGCGCTCCCAACTGAAGATGCGGCCCCGTGCTTCAACCTCCACCCACGCTGGCTCCCAGGCATGGCAGTGGTGGCACAACCATTCGCCGCCGAACTGCCAGGTGGCGCAGGCGGCGCAGCGCTGCACGCGCAG
>JANMYI010000798.1:0-9534 GCA_031381955.1 Burkholderiales bacterium | reverse complement strand
CGCTGCGCAGCCGCGAAAACTGGACCGACTCCGCCGCGCGCCTGGGCGGCGACGAGTTTGTGCTGCTGCTGCGCGCCGGCACCCAAGACGAAGCGCGCCTGGCGGTGCAGCGCGTGCTGCGCGTGGTGACGCAGCCGTATGTGATCGACGCCACGCTCGACCCGGTGATGGTCACCGCCAGCCTGGGCGCCACGGTGTACCCGCTCGACCACAGCGACGCTGACACCTTGCTGCGCCACGCCGACCATGCCATGTATGGCGCCAAGCAGGCCGGGCGCAACGGCTACCAGTTCTTCGACCCCGAGCACCGGCGGCGCACTGAAGAGCGCGTGATGGCCATCGGCCGTGTGCAAGAGGCGCTGGATCGTGCCGAGTTCTTGCTCTACTACCAGCCCAAGGTCGACATGCGCAGCGGCCGCGTGGTGGGCATGGAAGCCCTGCTGCGCTGGAACCACCCACAGCACGGCCTGATCTCGCCGCTGCAATTTGTGCCACTGATCGAAAACACCGGCCTGTCGGCGCGCATCGGCGACTGGGTGATCGGCCAGGCGCTGGATCACCTGGCGCAGTGGCGGCGTGACGGGCTGGACCTGTCGGTCAGCGTCAACGTCACCGCGCGGCACCTGCAGGAAGCTGATTTCGCACAGCGTCTGTCTGAGCTGCTGGCGCGCCATGCTGAACCGTTGGCCACATCGCTGGAGCTGGAGATTCTGGAAACCGCGGCCCAGGCCGACATTGACGCCACCTCAGAGCTGCTCACGCGCTGCCGCCGCCTGGGTGTGCGCTTTGCGCTTGATGACTTCGGCACCGGGTATTCCACATTGAGTTACCTGAAACGTTTGCCAGTGGATGTGCTGAAGATCGACCGTTCTTTCGTGCACCACATGCTCGACGATGCCCAAGACCGCGCCATCGTTGAAGGCGTGATCGGCCTGGCGCGCACCTTCCAGTGCGTGGTGGTGGCCGAAGGCGTGGAGTCGCCCGCCCAGGCGCGCACCCTGCTCGACCTGGGCTGCAACATCGGCCAGGGCACCGGCATTGCCATGCCCATGCCGGCGGCCAACGTTGCCGGCTGGGTGCGCGAATACCGCGGCCTGTTCGCCTTGGCCACGGCCGGCACCACCGGGGCAGCGGTGTACCGCATCGCGGGCAAGCCCGGCGAGTAGCGCGCGCCCGCTGGCGGGTTGATTGGGCCAGCTTGGCCGCCGCTTAGACTGCCCGCGTGATCCCCCCCGCCTTTGTTGAAGAATTGCTTGCCCGCGTCGACATCGTCGAGATCGTCGGCCGCCAGGTGCAGCTGCGCAAGACCGGCGCCAACCACATGGGCCTGTGCCCCTTCCATGCTGAAAAGGGCCCGAGCTTCAGCGTCAGTGCGGCCAAGCAGTTCTATCACTGCTTCGGCTGCGGTGCCCATGGCAATGCCATCGGCTTTCTCATGGAGCAAGGCGGCCTGGGCTTCATCGAAGCGGTGAAAGAACTGGCCGCCGCGGTGGGCATGAACGTGCCGCAGGAGGACGTTGACCCCGAGGCCCGCGAGCGCGCTCAGCAAGCGCGTGCGCGCCAGGCGTCGCTGGGCGAAGTGCTGGATCATGCGGCCGGCTTTTATCGCGACCAGCTCAAGGCCAGCGAGGCTGCCGTGGCCTACCTCAAGCGCCGCGGCCTGAGTGGTGAGGTGACGCGCCAGTTCGGCATTGGTTACGCGCCCGACAGTTGGCGCCCGCTGGCCACCACCTTCGCCCGCTATGACGACCCACTGCTGGTGGAGTCAGGCCTGGTCATTCTCAGCGGTGATGAAGGCGACGAGCAAAAGCGCTACGACCGCTTTCGCGGCCGCATCATGTTCCCCATCCGCTCGGTCAAGGGCGAGGTCATCGGCTTTGGCGGCCGGGTGCTCGACCAGGGTGAGCCGAAGTACCTGAACTCGCCCGAAACGCCGCTGTTCGTGAAGGGCCGCGAGTTGTATGGTTTGTTTGAGGCGCGCCAAGGCCTGCGCGCACGCGGCCACGCGCTGGTGGTCGAAGGCTATATGGATGTGGTGGCGCTGGCGCAGTTGGGCATCACCAACGCGGTGGCCACCCTGGGCACGGCGTGCACGGCCGAGCATATTCAGAAGCTGCTGCGCTTCACCGACTCCATCGTCTTCAGTTTTGATGGCGATGCCGCCGGCCGCCGGGCGGCGGCGCGTGCCCTCGAAGCGGCCCTGCCCCATGCCAGCGACACGCGGCAATTCCGCTTCCTGTTCCTGCCCCCCGAGCACGACCCCGATTCCTTCGTGCGTGAACACGGCGCGCCGGCGTTTGAACTGCAAATCAAGCAGGCCCTGTCCTTGTCGCGCCAGCTCACCAACGTGGCCGGCGAGGGCTGCGACACGGCCACACCGGAAGGCCGTGCGCGGCTGCTGGCCAACGCCCGGCCGCTGTGGCAGGCCTTGCCGGATGCGGGCGTGCTCAAGCGCCAGGTGCTGGGCGAGTTGGCCAGCCTGGGCCAGATGGATGCCGCTGATCTGGCTGAAGCCTGGGGTGTGGGTCAACGTGCCGCAGCGCCACGCGGGCGCGTCCAAACTCCACGCGTCGTGACGCCGTTGCTCAAGCTGCGCAGCCGCCCGGCCGGGCCGGCCGAGCATGCGCTGTGCTTGCTGCTGCAACACAACGAATGGTGGGATCGCCTCAGCCCGCAGGACCATGACCTGTTGCACCAATTGCCCGGTAACGACGGCGAGCTGTGTGCCTGGCTGGAGCGACAGTTGCACGAACACGGCCCGCAACCCTGGGGCATGCTTGAAGCTGCCCTGCACGGGCATGCGCTGCAAGCGGCCGCGCAGCGGGTGATGGGCCGCATGGCCGCGCAGGACGAAGGCGCTTTCGAAGATCTGCGCAGCATGGTGAACCTGTTGTGGCGCGAGCAACTGGTGGCGCGCTCGCATGAGCTGGCCGCACAGGCCGGCAGCGACCCTGCAGCGCGCGCCGAGTACAGCGCCGTGCTGGCACGCCTGAATGCGTTGAAGCCGGCCGCCTCCTGAAGCTCCACAACGTGTCTGCGCGCCAGGGAGTTCGCCTGGCAGGGCACAGCTTGCCCGAGGTCGGCGCGGTATAATCCTAGGCTTACCGCAAGCGCAGGCTTTGCCGCATGTCCTCAGGTTCCCGGCCACCCTCGACAAGGGTTCCCACATACCGGCCAACACCCACCTCCAGGAACGCGGCGCCCCTGTCCAGCACAGGGCCTGTAAGCCCCAAGCCGCACCCCCATGCCCGTTGCCCCGGGCAGTTCGTTCGCGTTGCCACAGCACCCGCTGCCGGCCCGGCGACCGCACTGCAACCCGCGGCATGCCCGGCGCGGAAGGGGTGGGCATGCCAACCCATGACGAGAGGAACTCCATGACTGCCAAGAAAGCCGCACCGCTGCCCAAGGCCACCCCCCCTGCGCCCGCGGCCAAAGGCAAGCCGGCAGTGCCATTGAGCACCGAGAAAAAAGCCAGCGTGTCGGCAGCACCAGCCGCGGTCAAGCCGGCAGCGCCAGCCGCAGCCAAGCCGACGGCCAAAGCCAGCACCGCGCTGGCGGTGGTGCCCGCGGCTGGCAAGGCCGCCGCGCCCAAACCTGCGGCCAAATCCACCAGCACGGTCAAGCCGGCCGCCAAGGCCACCGCGCCCGCCCCGGCCGCCAAAGGCAAGAAGGGCGCCAAGGCACCTGAGCCCGCCGCGCCAAAGTTGGAGATGACCGGCGATGATGATTTCGCCGACCTCGAAGCCGACGCCGAACCCGACGTCGACACGAAATCCGGCACCGAAACCGAGACCAAGGCCAAGCCGCTGCGCATGAAGGTTTCGCGCGCCAAAGAGCGTGCGTTGATGCGCGAGTTCGGGCTTGAAGAAGCCACCCTCACCGAGGAAGAAGTCGCCAAGCGCCGCCATGAGCTGAAGACGCTCATCAAGATGGGCAAGACGCGCGGCTTCCTCACGCACCAGGAAATCAACGACCACTTGCCCGAAAAGCTGGTCGACCCCGAAATCCTCGAAGCCATTGTTTCGATGCTCAATGACATGGGCATCGCCGTGTACGAGCAGGCACCCGACGCCGCCACGCTGCTGATTGCCGGCGGTGGCGCCACCACGGCCACCGAAGAAGAAGCCGAAGAAGCCGCCGAAGCCGCGTTGTCAACGGTGGATTCGGAATTCGGCCGCACCACCGACCCGGTGCGCATGTACATGCGCGAAATGGGCACGGTGGAGCTGCTCACGCGCGAGGGCGAAATTGAAATCGCCAAGCGCATTGAAGGCGGCTTGCAGTCGATGATGCTGGCCATCAGCGCCTCGCCCACCACCATTGCCGAACTGCTGGCCATGTCGGTGCGCATCGGCGCGGGCGAGATGAAGATCTCTGAAGTGGTTGACGGTTTTGTCTCCGACGATGAGGCCGACGACTACGTGGCTGAAGAAGACTTCGACGAATTCGATGAAGACGATGACGATGACGGCGCCGGCGGCAGCAAGGCGCTGACCAAGAAGCTCGAAGAGCTGAAGGTGGCGGCCCTGGTGCGTTTTGGCGAACTGCGCACGCACTTCGAGCACATGCACAAGGCCTATGAACGCGACGGTTACCGCTCCGCGCCGTACAACAAGGCCCAGCATCAGGTCAGCCAGACCTTGATGACCGTGCGCTTCACCGTCAAGACGATCGAGAAGCTGTGCAACATCCTGCGCAGCCAGGTCGATGACGTGCGCCGCTACGAGCGTGAGATTCGCAAGATCGTGGTCGACAAGTGCGGCATGCCGCAACTGCTTTTCATCCAGACCTTCCCGCCGAATGTGCTCAACCTGAAGTGGGCCGAGAAGGAAGCGGCCAGCACCAAGCCCTACGGCGCGGTCGTGGCGCGCAACTTGCCGCCGATTCAGGAGTTGCAGCAAAAGCTGATCGACCTTCAATCCAAGGCCGTGGTGCCGCTGGAAGACCTGAAGGAAATCAACCGCAAGATGAACGAGGGCGAGCGCGCTTCGCGCGAAGCCAAGAAGGAAATGATCGAGGCCAACCTGCGCCTGGTGATTTCCATTGCCAAGAAGTACACCAACCGCGGCTTGCAATTCCTCGACCTGATTCAAGAGGGCAACATCGGCTTGATGAAAGCGGTGGACAAGTTCGAATACCGCCGCGGCTACAAGTTCAGCACCTACGCCACCTGGTGGATCCGCCAGGCCATCACGAGGAGCATTGCCGACCAAGCGCGCACGATCCGCATTCCGGTGCACATGATCGAAACCATCAACAAGATGAACCGCCTGAGCCGCCAGCACTTGCAGGAATTCGGCTACGAGCCGGACGCGCCGACGCTGGCCGAGAAGATGGAGATCCCCGAGGACAAGATCCGCAAGATCATGAAGATCGCCAAGGAGCCGATCTCCATGGAAACGCCGATCGGCGACGACGACGATTCACACCTGGGCGACTTCATCGAAGACACCAACAACGTGGCGCCCGTGGACGCCGCCATGCAAGCCGGCCTGCGCGACGTGGTGAAGGACATTCTCGACAGCCTCACGCCGCGCGAGGCCAAGGTGCTGCGCATGCGCTTCGGCATTGAAATGAGCACCGACCACACGCTCGAAGAAGTGGGCAAACAGTTTGACGTGACGCGCGAGCGCATCCGCCAGATCGAAGCCAAGGCGATCCGCAAGCTCAAACATCCGAGTCGATCGGACAAGCTGCGAACGTATCTGGACAATCTGTGAAGCCGCAGGCGCAACAGAGTGGCCGGGGTCGTGGGGCCGCAGGTCCGGCGGTCGCGCAGCGAACGCTTCGCGGCCTGCGGCGCAGCCACAAATTTCGCACCCACCTCGACAACCTTTGAACGCCCCGCGGCCGCGCGTTCTGGCATGACTCAACTGGCTCAGCGTTGCGTGCTGTTTGCCGACATGCGCGGCAGCACCGCGCTGTACGAGACGCTGGGCAATGCGCAGGCCACGGCCGTGGTCACGCGCTGCATCGCGGCCATGCAGGCCCTGGTGGCGCCGGCGCAAGGGCGGGTGGTCAAGACCTTGGGGGATGGCTTGATGGCCGTGTTCGACCAAGCCAGCGACGCGGTGCGCGCCGGCATGCAAATGCGTGAAGCGCTCGAGCAAGGCGCGCCCTCCGGCGCGGCCGCCGCCGGCAGCGACGCGCTGCGCTTGCAGATCGGCGTGGCGCGCGGTGAGGTGGTGGAGCAGGCAGGAGATTGCTTTGGCGACGCCGTGAACGTGGCCGCCCGGCTGCTCGACCATGCCGGCGACAACGAAATCCTGATCACCGCCGATGTGCTGGCCGGCCTGCCCGAGCCGCTGGCGCAGCGCTTCCGCAGCCTCGACCGCATCGGCCTGCGCGGGCGCAGCGAGCCCGTGTTGGTCTATGCGCAAGGCCCCAAGCGCGCCACCGACACCGCGGCCACGCTGTTCGGCGAGCCCGCCGCGGCGGGCGTGGACCCAGACACCATCGTCCTGGCCTGGGCCCGCGCGCGCATGCAGTTTGACGTCAACCAGTTGCCGCTGGTCTTGGGGCGCAGCCCGCAGGCCGGTTTTCGGGTCGACGATTCGCGCGTGTCGCGCCTGCATGCTCGGGTCGATTGGCACGGTGGCTGCTTTCAGCTTAGCGACCTGAGCTACAACGGCACGCATGTCCAGTTTGCCGATGGCGAGGTCGTGAGCCTGCGCCGCGGCAGTTGCTTGCTGCATGGTGCCGGTGCCATTGGCTTGGGCGGCTCGCCGGCCGAAGCCTCGTCGGCATTCGTGGGCTTCGAGGTCTTGCGCCGCGCCGCCCCCTGAGCGAACAGCATGCGCCTGATCTACATTGACGACAACCGCATCAACACCGTGTTGTTCGAGGCCGCCTGCGCCGATGTCGCCGCTGTCGAATGGCGCTGCGCCGACGCGCCCGGGCCGGCCCTGGCGCTGGCCCGCGGGTGGCAGGCAGCCCTTTGGGTGATCGACCTGAACCTGCCCGGCACCGATGGCTTCGAGCTGCTGCGCCAACTGCGCGCCCTGCCCGGCCAGGCCAACACGCTGGCCGTGCTGTGCAGCGCTGACTTGGACCCGACCCTGCCGCAACAGGCGCGCCACGCCGGCTTCACCACCTGCTGGCCCAAGCCGGTGAACGCGGCGGGCTTGCGCGCCGGGTTGTCTGCCTTGGGCCTGCTGCCCCCCAGCCATGCGCTGGCGCCCTGAGCCGCCTTACCAGCACGGCACACCGCAGCGCACCGCGGTGCTGTTGGTCAACCTGGGCACGCCGGCAGCGCCAACGGCCAGCGCGGTGCGGCGTTATCTGCGCGAATTTCTGTGGGACCCGCGCGTGGTGGAAATCCCGCGCCTGCTGTGGTGGTTGATCCTGCATGGCGTGATCCTGCGCACCCGCCCGGCGCGCTCGGCGGCCAAGTACGCCAGCATCTGGCAGCCCGAGGGCTCACCGCTGGCCTTGTGGACGCACAAGCAGGCCGCGCTGTTGCAAGGCTATCTGGGTGAACGCGGCCATGCGGTGGCCGTTTTGCCGGCCATGCGCTACGGCCAGCCGGCCATTGGCGCGGCCTTGAGCGCATTGCGCGAACAAGGAGCCCAGCGCGTGTTGGTGCTGCCGCTGTACCCGCAATATGCCGCGGCCACCACGGCCAGCACCTTCGATGCCGTGGCCCGCTGGGCCGGCGGCGCGCGGGTGGTGCCCGAGTTCCGCTTCATCCAGCGGTTTGGGGCCGACCCGGGCTACATCCGGGCACTGGCAGCGCGCGTGCGAGCGCACTGGCTTGAAGCGGGCCGTGGCCCCATGCTGGTGATGAGCTTTCATGGCCTGCCTCAGCGCAGCCTTGAGCTGGGCGACCCCTACCACTGCGAATGCCAGCAAACCGCCCGCCTGCTGGCCCAGGCCCTGGGCTTGAAAGACAACGAATATCGCGTCACCTTCCAAAGCCGGCTGGGCCGCGCGAAATGGTTGCAGCCCTACACCGAACCCACCTTGCAGCAGTTGGCGCGCGACGGCGTGCACAGGGTGGACGTGGTCTGCCCTGGCTTCCCCGCTGATTGCCTGGAAACGCTGGAAGAGATCAACCAGGAAGCGCGCCAGGCCTATGTGGCCGCGGGCGGCAAGGCGTTTCATTACGTGCCGTGCCTGAACGACCAGCATGAGTGGATCCAGGCCTTGGCCGGCTTGGCGCAACAGCACCTGCAAGGCTGGCCCACTGGCGCGCCCGATGCCGCGGCGCTGGCCGAGCAAGCGCGCCGCGCCCGTGTCCTGGGCGCGGCGCAGTAAGCCTCGTACTCACCACAAAGCTGCCCACCCATGCCTCAAGTTCTTGACCGACTGCGCCTGGACAAATGGCTGTGGGCGGCGCGCTTCATGAAGACACGCACCCTGGCCGTGGAGCAGATCGACAAGGGCCGCGTCCAAGTCAATGGCCAGCCGGCAAAACCAGCGCGTGAACTGCGCGTCGGTGATGAACTCGAATTGCGCCACGGCCACACGCCGCGCACCGTGATCGTGCGTGGCTTGAGTGCCCTGCGCGGCCCGGCGCCAGTGGCCCAGGCCTTGTATGAGGAAACCCCTGAAAGCTTGCTGCGCGCGCAGGCTGCCGCACAAGCGCGGGCCCAGGGCGTGGAGCCGGCACAAACCCTGACCGATGGGCGGCCCACCAAGCGCGACCGCCGCGTGCTCAGCGACTGGCAACGCTGGAGCGCCAGCATCGACGACCCCGAATGAAAGTGGCCGCCTGGCAGCGCCTGGCGGGTGTGAAAAATCCTGCTTGAAACATCGGCCATCGCCCTCAGGTGTTGGCCCAGGATCTGACTGAACCGAATTCGCACAAACCATCATGACCGCAGACAACCCCATCGACGAACCCAAAGCAGAACCCGGCCCGGCCAACGCGGCCAGCGACAACCCGTTTTCCGACATTCCCCCCAGCGCCGAGAGCCGCTTGGCCGAGCTGGAGCAAAAGCATGCGCAGATGTCTGACATGTACTTGCGTGCCAAGGCCGAGGCCGAAAACACCCGGCGCCGCGCTGAAGAAGAAACCAGCAAGGCGCGCAAGTTCGCCATCGACGCTTTTGCTGAAAGCCTGCTGCCGGTGAAAGACAGCCTCGAAGCCGCCATGGCGCGGCCCGACGCCACGCCCGAGCAAGTGCTTGAAGGCGTGCAGGCCACGCTGCGCCAGTTGAGCGCGGCGCTGGAGCGCAACAAGGTCTTGCCGATCAGCCCGCCGCCGGGCACCAGGTTCGACCCGCATCAGCACCAGGCCATCAGCGTGGTGCCGGCCGAGCAAGACGCGAACACGGTGGTCAGCGTGCTGCAAAAGGGCTACCTCATTGCCGAGCGCGTGTTGCGCCCGGCCCTGGTCACGGTGGCGGCACCCAAGTAGCAAGGCATCGAGCCCGCCTGGCTTGAAAGCCGGCGCCTCACCCACAACTCAAATACAGATTCAACCTTCACGGAGCACATCATGGGAAAGATCATCGGCATTGACCTGGGCACCACCAATTCGTGTGTCTCGATAATGGAAGGCAACACGCCCAAGGTCATCGAGAACAGCGA
>JANMYI010000778.1:0-4988 GCA_031381955.1 Burkholderiales bacterium | reverse complement strand
ACGCGTTCCCGGAACCCAGCAGCAGGCTGCTGACGGGGCTGACCAGCGGGCCGCCGATGACCAGGGCCACGTCGCTGCGCGCGGCCTGCGCCGTGCTCTGGCCACGCACCTGGCGCACGGCTTCGATCAGCAACTCGAAGCCATGCATGTAGCACTCGGCCAGGTTGCCGCCGCTGGTGTTGAGCGGCAGCTTGCCGTGGGGTGCCGTGAGGTTGCCGAGCTGCATGAAGTCATTGGTTTCGTTAGGTTTGAAGAAACCGTGTTCGGCCAGCGCCATCACCACCCCACCGGTGAAGTTCTCATAGGCCTGCACGCTGCCCACATCGGCCGGCCCCAGCCGCGCCATGCGGTACAGCTCTTGCGCCACGCTCACAAAGCTGGCGCTGGCGTAGTGCGGTGCGTTGTGCGGGTTGGCAAAGTTGCGGAAGTCGCTGCCTGCGGCGGCGCCCAGAAGATAGGCCGGCGGCTGCTTCAAGTGCTTGGCGCGTTCGGCGCTCACCAGCACCAAGGCCGCCGCGCCGTCGTTTTCCAGGCAGATTTCGAACAGGTGGAACGGCTCGACGATCCAGCGCGAGGCGTCGTACTTGGCGGCATCGAGCGGCTTGCCGAACATCACCGCGCGCGGGTTGCTTTGCGCGTGGTGGTAGCTGGCCAGTGCCACGGCGCGCAAGGCCTCTTGCTGCACGCCGTGCTCGTGCATGTAGCGGCGCACCTTCATGGCGTACTTTTGCGCCGGGCTGAGCACCCCATAGGGCGCCATGTACGCCATCTCGGCGCCCGCCGTGGCCGCCGCCGCGGCCTGGCCAAAACGGCCGTGCTGGCCTTGCGCCAGCGCGCGAAAAACCACCACGCAATCGGCCAAACCGGTGGCAATGGCCGCCGCCCCGTTGGCCACCGCCGCGGCGCAACCGCCACCGCCACCGCCCCATTGCATGGTGGTGCTGCGCAGCCGCTTCAGGCCCAACGCCGCGGCCAGGCGGGATGGGTCGGCGCGGTCGTTGCTGTAGGAGGCAAAACCATCCACCTCGTGCGGGTGGATGCCGGCGTCTGCGCACGCAGCGAGGATGGCTTGCAAGGCCAGGTGGAATTCGGGCACCGGCGACTGGCCATGCTTGTAGTACGTGGTCTCGCCCACGCCGACCACGGCCACGCGGCCACGCAAGCTGCGTTCGCTCACAAGCAAATGTGGCTTTGTCACTTTGCTCGATCCCCGCGGGGGGCCGAGGCCAGGCGAAGGACAGTCCTGAGGACTGTCCTTCGCCTGCCAAGGGTCATCCGGCATTCTTGTCGGATGGCGGCCGGCTTTGGCCGGCCTTGGGGTGCTCATGACATGGCCTCACCAAAGGCGCCGTCGGCCCTTAACTGCGCGATGCGTGCGGCGGTGTAACCCAGCACCTCTTGCAGCACGGCTTCGGTGTGCTCGCCCAGCGCAGGCGCCGCCACCGGGTCGGCGACGGGCGTGGAACCAAAGCGCCAGGGCGACGCAATGTTCGGAATCTTCCCCGCCGCGGGGTGCGCAATCCAGCTCACCGCTTCGCGCGCCCGCGCCTCGGGCGAACGAATCGCCTGCGGCACCGTGTTCACCACGCCGCTGGGCACCTGGGCCCGGCGCATGCGCTGCTGCCAATGCGCCCAAGGCTGCGTTGAAAAAGCCGCTTGCAACACGGCAAAGAGTTCATCACGCCGCGCCAAGCGCTGCTGCGGCTGGGCCAGGCCGGGGTCGTTCGCGATGTCGGCGCGGCCTAACACTTGTGTGAACAGGCGCTGGAAAATCTTGCTGTTGCCACAGTTGATATAGAAGGCCTGGTCGCTGGCATCGAACACGCCCGATGGGCAGGTGTCGACGCTGACATTGCCGCTGCGCTGCGGCTCGCGGCCGGTGAGCAGGTGCTGCATTGGCGCCCAGCCAGTCATCAGCAGGCCGGTGTCATACAGGCCCACCTCCACGAACTGGCCGCTGCCCAGGCGGCTGCGCGCGAACAGCGCGGCCAGCACGGCGTTGCTCACCATCATGGCGGTGGCAATGTCCATCACCGCGGCGCTGGCGCGCACGCCTTGCCGGTCTGGGTAACCGTTCATCGAGATGAAGCCGCTTTCGGCCTGCACCACGGGGTCGAAGCCGGGCCGGTTGGCAAACGGGCCTGCGCGGCCATAAGCTGAAATCGAGCAGTAAACGAGCTTCGGGTTCGCGGCGCGGCAGGCATCGGCACTCAGGCCAAAACGCGCCATCACGCCGGTGGAAAAGTTCTCCACCAGCACGTCGGCGTTCAACATCAGTTCACGCGCCACGGCCAGCGCGGCGGCGTTCTTCAAGTCGAGCGCCACGCTGCGCTTGTAGCGGTTCCCCCAGAGAAAAGGCCCGCCCTGCGCGGGCAGTTGCGGCAGCACCGGTGGGTAGTGGCGCAAGTCGTCACCGCGGCCGGGGGGCTCGATCTTGATGACATCGGCGCCCAGGTCGGCCAGGAACATGGTGGCCAGCGGGCCGGCGATGAAGTGCGAGAAGTCGACCACGCGGATGCCTTGCAGCGCCAGCGGCGCGCCACGCGGGCGCGGCGTGTGCGGCGGAAATTCCGTGTCTAACGTTTCAAGCATGTCAGTACCGCCCGGGGGGCAGCGAACGCAGTGAGCGTGGGGGGCTTCATATTCAAGGCACATAGCCGAAGCCGGCGCCCAGCCTGGCTTGCATGGGCTGCGCCGCCGCGGGCTTCCAATCCTCGGCTTCAGGCAAGGTCAGCGATACCGCGCGCCACATCATGGAGGCCGGCTCGGTGGCCGAGGCCGGCCGCGTGCCGTCGGCTTGCGACCTGCGCAGGCTTTCCAGCAGCAGCCGGCGCGTGCGCACGATGCCCACATCGGTGCTGGCCAGGTGTTCCTGGCTGCGGTCGACGATGGCGCTCACGCCCGACTGGCTGGCCGCGTCTTGCACCCACAGGCCCGGCATGCCGAAGTTGCGCTGGTTGACCTGCATGGCGTAGTCAAACTCATAGGCATTGCCGCGGTTGAAGCGGCTCCAGTACAGCGGATACGGTTCGGTCACCGGGCGTTTGATGAACGACGCGTCAGACGGGTGGCCACTGTCCCACCCTTTGTGGCCTTCATGGAACATCTTGCGCGTTTTCTCATACAGCGGCTGCGCGGGGTGGTAGGTGAACATCAGGCACAAGGTGTGTTCATCGTCCATCGGCACCCAGGCGTGGCCGCTCAGCTCCGGGTACTGGGTTTGCGGCGGCACCAGCGTGTAGAACGGCAGCAAGAACTGGTTGACGCGCACGTATTGCTGGCCGGGCCCGGCTTGGCGCCGCGCCGCGATGTGCACGCCGCTGGCATGGGCGACGCACTCAAACGTGGGCACCAGGTCTTGCGCCTGGCGCCATTGGTCGATGGTGCTGGCGGCATCGACCCGGCCGTGCAGGATGGCGGCATGCGCGGAATCGATCTCACCTTCCAGCGCCTGCAGCCAGTTGCATTCCTGGATGCGCAGCGAGACATGGCCTTGCGCTTGCGGCACCAGGTTCCATTCCACATCGGGCAGCGGCGGCGGCTCGGCGTCAGGCCCCATGTAGGCCCACAACATGCCCTGGCGCTCGCGCACCGGGTAGGCCCGGATGCGCATGTGCCGGCACATCGGCGAATCGGCTGCTTCAGCCGCCATGTGCTGGCATTGGCCGTCGACGGAAAACTTCCAGCCGTGGTACACGCAGCGCAGGCCGTTGGCTTCATTGCGGGCAAACACCATGGGTGCGCCGCGGTGCGGGCAGGCATGCGCCACCAGGCCCACCTGGCCGGCGGTGTTTCGAAACGCCACCAGGTCTTCGCACAGCAAGCGCACGCGGTGGGGTTGGCCGTCGGCCACCACGTCGCTGGCGCGCAAAAAGGGCAGCCAGTGCAGGCGCATGAGCTTGCCCATGGGGGTGCCTGGGCCCACGCGAACCAGGCGTTCGTTGTCTTCTCGGCTGAGCATGGCGCCTCGCTTGCAGGGCTTGAACGAGTGGGCATTCTGTGCCGCGCCGCAGCCGTGGCCTGTGCCGTGCCCGCACAGTTCCTTTTCTGCGCCCTGGCTTGCCGCTGCGGCGTTGCGCCGCGAAGCTCGCAGCCAACCCTGACCCTGCACCAATGAACAAACCCGACGAACTGGCCTGGCGCGAAGCACTGCCCAGCGAAGAAGAGCGCGAGCTGCTGCGCGCATCCGTCCGCGGCTTTCTGGCCAGCCATTGGCCTGCGGCCGGCGCAGTGGAACGCAGCGAAGACCGCGTTGCCGTGGCCACGCTGTGGCAGGGCCTGGTTGGCCAGGGCCTGGCCAGCCTGGGCCATGAGCCCGGCGAAGGCGGCCTGCGCGAAGTGGCCGTGGTGATGGAAGAACTGGGCCGCGCCGCTTGCCCGGCGTCGCTGCTGGGTGCGGCCTTGGCCAACCTGCTGCTGGCGCCACGGGCAACCGGTGATGCGGCCAGCGCCGACCTGCTGCGCCCCTTGCACGCCGGCCAGATGCGCCTGGCCGTGGCCAGCGCAGGCCTGGGGCCGGACTGCCAGGCCGGCACCTTGAGCTGCGCGCACGGCGTGGCCGATGGCCTGCTGCGCTTTGTAGACGGCGCCGCGCATGCCACGCATGTGCTGGCCTGGCATGACGATGCCGCGGTGCTGATTGATCTGAACCAGGGCGGCGTGAAGCTCAGCCCCACGCGCGCGATGGGGCTGAGCGGCGGCGCCGGCTGGGCTGAAGCGCGGCTGCATAACGCCGCGGTGCAGCGGATCGTGCTGCCCGCAGGCTCACGCGAACGCTTCACGCATATCCTGCGCATCGCCCTGTTAGCCCGCGCCCATGGCGCTGCGCGGCACGCCTTCGACATGGCGGTCGACTACGCAAAAGAACGGCGCCAGTTCGGCCAACCGATCGGCCGTTTCCAGGCGGTGCAGCACAAACTGGCTGACAACCTCATCGCGCTGGAAGGCGTGCGCCTGACCCTGCACCACGCGGCGCAGGCCTTCGACTT
>JANMYI010000776.1:0-3338 GCA_031381955.1 Burkholderiales bacterium | reverse complement strand
GTGCACTTGGGCACGGGCCTGAACATCGACCTGGGCGAGCGCTGGGTGGCGTTTGGTGACATCGGCACCGCGCGGCTGCTCGGCCCGGCCCTGGCCAGCCCGTTGACGCAGCGCGCCTGGGGCTGGTCAACCCGGGTTGGCGTGGCCTGGCGGTTTTAGCAAAGCGCCCTCAAGCCTTGCGCTGCTCAGCCCACCAACTGCGCGCCGCCACGGCGTCGCGCTCGATGCCGGCGCGCAGCGCGTCAAGTGACTCGTAGCGCAACTCGTCATGCAGCTTGTGCAGCAGCTCAGCGCGGATGCAGCGGCCGTAGCCGCCTTCGCTGCCCAAGGCTGCGGGCCAATCGAAGACATGGGTTTCGAGCAACACGCGGCCACTGTCATCCACCGTCGGGCGGCGGCCCAGGCTGGCCACACCAGCCAGGGGTGCATCGCCCAGCCCGTGCACCCGCACCACGAAGATGCCCATGGCGGCGGGCCGGGCGTGTGCAAAACGCAGGTTCAGGGTGCGACAACCGAGTTCGCGCCCGAGCTTGGCGCCGTGCAAGACATGGCCGCTGACGGCATAGGGCCGGCCGAGCAGTGCCGCGGTTTGCGCCATGTCACCTCTGCCCAGCGCCTCGCGCACGGCCGAGCTGCTGACGCGCAGGCCATGCACTTCGTAGCTCATCATGCGCGCCACATCAAAGCCCGCGGCGCGGCCGGCGGCGTCGAGCATCGCGTAGTCACCCGTGCGCTTGGTGCCGAAGCGAAAGTCGTCGCCCACCAGCACATAGCGCGCGTTCAGGCCGGCCACCAGCACCTGGTCGATGAAGGCGTGCGCGGCCTGGCCCGCCAGGCGCGCATCAAAGCGCATCACCACCACTTGATCCACGCCACAGCGCTGCAACTCGGCGAGCTTGTCGCGCAGGGTGGCGATGCGGGTAGGCGCGGCATCAGGCCGCCCGGCAAGTTGGGCGAAGTAGTCGCGCGGGTGCGGCTCAAACGTCATCACGCAACTTGGCAGGCCGCGGTGACGGGCTTCGCTTTGCAGCAGCGCCAACATGGCCTGGTGGCCACGGTGCACGCCATCGAAGTTGCCGATGGTCAGGGCACAGGCCTTGGCCAAGCCGGGGTGCGTTGCGCTGTTGAAAATCTTCATGGGCTACTGTTCGATCGCAACTGGCGCTGGCTCGTCATGCAAGCACGACCCTCACTGCGAAGGCCTGCGCGGGCCGAGGGCGTCGGGTGGCCGACTACGCTCCTGCCAAGGGCCAGTGGCCCTTGGCGTTCGCCAGGCACAAACTGTCCACTGGACTGTTTGTGTCCGGGCTCACTCCCCCAACTGCGTCCCTGCCGGGCCGCAGTTTCCTCCTTAACCTCGCTACGTCGGCCACCCAACACCCTCGGCCGGCACCAGTGGGGGTGGGGGTAACGTTTGAGAAGAGACACTGCGTCAGGATCAGGACGGTGGGGTGTGCTGCGTAGCGAGGTTAAGGACAAGCACCGCATCAAAGCCCCAGCTCGCTCGGCAAGGCAAAACGCCATTGGCCACTGGGCAAGGCTTCGTCGAGTGCCAGCGCGCCATAGCGGCTGCGGTGCAGGCTCACCACTGCATTGCCCACGGCGGCGACCATGCGCTTGACCTGGTGGTACTTGCCTTCCTCCAGCACCAGCTCCAGCTCGCGCGGGCCGCTGGCGCGTGCGGCCACGGCGCGCACGGGCCTGGGGTCGTCATTCAGCAACACACCATCGAGCAAAGCCTGAAGCTGGCCGGGCGCGAGGTCTTCAGCGGTGACGGCCTGGTAGACCTTGGGCACATGGCGCTTGGGCGAACTCAGGCGGTGGATCAGCGCACCGTCGTCGGTGAGCAGCAGCAGCCCGGTGGTGTCGGCATCGAGCCGGCCCACCGGCTGCACGCCACGCGTGCGCAGCGGCGGCGGCAGCAGGCTGAGCACGCTGGGCCAGTGGCGCGGCTTGGCCGAACACTCATAGCCGGCCGGCTTGTGCAGCAGCACCAAAGCGTGCGCCTGGAATGGCCACTCGCGGCCATCTACCTCAAACGTTAGCCCGGCTGTGGCGAGTTCTTCATGCGGGTCGTCAACCACGCGGCCGGCCACGCGCAGCGCGCCGGCCTGGATCAACCCGGCACAGATGCGCCGCGTGCCAAACCCCTGGCTGAACAGGACATCCGCGGCATGCATCACCGGCTCCTCGCGCAGCGCCAGCTTTTCGGGCATCAATCGCTCAGCTCAAGCATCACCACGTGGCCCTCGGCCGCGGGCCAGGCGCGCGCGGCCAAGCGCTCGTTGTTGAACTGTGCCAGCACCGTGCGGCCCGCGCCTTCGCGCAACACCAGCTTGCTGCCGGCCACGCCGGCCACGCCTTGCGGCACGCCGGGCGCGGGGTTGATGCCATCAAAGCTGACCACATCGCGCGGCAAGCCAAAGTAGCCGCGCGGGCGCACGAAGTTCAACACCGAAGCGGCCGTTTTGTCGGCCGCGGCCAGACGTTCGGCGCGCAAGTTGACCACGCTGCTGCTGCGCGGGAACGGCTGGCGGTAGACATGCAAGGTGTCGTAGCTGGGCGCGGCGAGAACGAATTCGAGATGCGCTTGTGCGGTGGTGGTGAACGGCCCCCAGCGGCCGTCGGACCCGATGAGTTTGCGGTGCAGCGCGTTGCCCTGGCGCTCGCCGCTGGCCGGGTTGACGGCATACACCTCGACCGTGGCGCCGGCCAAGGGCAGGTTGGTCTGGCTACCGGCGCCGATGCCCGAAACCAGGCCGTCGAGCACGACTTGGGATTCGGTGCGGAACGCGTCAGTGGCCGGCGCGGTGCCGGTGATGAACTCGAAGGTCTTGGCAAAGGCCTGGCGGTGGTACGAGACCTCGCGGTGGTCGAGCCCCGGCAGCACCAGGTTCAGCGCGCCCTTGAGCGCCGGGCCATCCGCGGTGACGTTGGTGGCCACGCCGGGCTGGCCGATCCACTGGCCTTCGGGCTGGGCAAACTTGTCGTTGCCGTCCGAGCGCAGGGTGAGCCACTTCACGCCGGGCGTCACCTCATCACCATTCGGCCCCTTGGGCGCATTCATCGCGGTGAGGAAGGGGCCCGTGCCGTTGAATTCACTGCCCGGCAAGAAGCCCTGGTGCGCCCACACGCCATGGTTGGGCGTGCCGCCCAGCACGGCATGCGAGACGAATTGGCTGCCACCGTTGGCGACGTAGGCACGAATCGCATTGCCGCCGCGCGAGTTGCCCACCAGCGCCACCTTGGCCGCGCCGGTGCGCTGGCGTAGTTTGTCGACTTCAGCGGCCAGGAAGTTGGCCTGCTCAGTGCTGGAGCTGCGGCCGTCCTGGGCCACG
>JANMYI010000761.1:0-6187 GCA_031381955.1 Burkholderiales bacterium | reverse complement strand
CGAAGTGAAACACGTAGGTCGACACCACCCCCACCGCCACGCCATAGATGCCCTGGCTGGTGAGGTACTGGTGGTTGACGAGCTGGCTCCAGTTGGCGCCCGCATGCTTGAGCAGGCCCGGGAACAGCGGCCCGGCCAGGGCGTAGGTCATGAAGGCCAGGGCGATGATCGGCAGCGGCCAGCCCATGCTGCGCCGCGTGGCTTCGAGCAGGCACACGATGAGCACGGTGCCCATCAGCACATCGGTGGTGCTGGGGTTGCCGACACGAAACGTCAGGTCTTCAAAGATGGCCGGGATGTACAGCACGGCCGCGGCCACCGCGGCAGCGAGCAACCAATCAAGCAGCGGCACGCCGCCGGGGGCATGCCAGCTTGATGCACCTGCGCGTTCCAGCAAGGCCTTGCGCGCCGGGAACACCAGGAAGATCAAGCCCAGCACGAAGGCCAGGTGCACGCCGCGGTGGGTAACCTCCTGCAGCAGGCCGAACCCCGCCGTGTAGTAGTGAAACACCGACAGCGCCAGCAGCAGCGCACCGACGATGAATGCCGCCGTGCTGGCCAGCGGGCGAAAGCGCATGTCGGGGTCGAACTTGCGTTCCAGCGCTTGCAAGGCTTGGTCGTCGGGCAGGGTGGTGGCCATGGTTCGTTGTTCTTCGTCGTGATGCTGAAAGTGAAGCCCCAAAAACTCGGGCGGCCCTTTCGAGGCCGCCCGTGTCACATCAGTACGGCGGTTAACGCCCTACTTCAACAAACCCACTTCCTTGTAGAACTTCTCGGCGCCGGGGTGGAAGGGAATGCCCGCACCCTGGACGGCGTTTTCCTTGGTGATGAACTTGCCCTTGGCATGGCCGGCGGCCAGGGTCTTTTGCGTGCTGTCGCTGAACAAGGCCTTGGTGACTTCGTACACCGTGGCGGTGTCGGCCTTGTCGCTGGTGACCCACTGCGCGCCCACTGCCAGGGTCTTCACCGCGCCCACGCCCTTGTAGGTTTCAGCCGCGATCACATCGGGTGCGAAGAACGGGCTGGCCGCGCGCAGGGCGTCAGCTTCCTTGCCGTCGATGGCCAGCAAATCGATGCCGCCACCCGCCGTGGCCAGCTCGGCGATCGCACCGGCCGGTGCGCCACCGGTGAAGAAGAAGGCATCAAGCGCGCCGTCTTTCATCTTGTCGCCGGCCTGGTTGGGCTTGATGTATTCAGGTTTGAGATCACTGTCTTTCAGGCCATAGGCGGCCAGGATGGCGCGCGCATTCACCAGCGTGCCCGAGCCGGGTTCGTCGAGTGCCACGCGCTTGCCTTTGAGATCAGCCACGCTCTTGATGCCCGAGCCCTTGCGCACCACCACCTGCACGCTTTCGGTGTAGAGGTTGGCAATCAGGCGCAGGCCCGGTACGTTGGGCTTGCCCTCATACACGCCCGTGCCCTTGAAGGCCCAGCTCGCCACATCGGCCTGGCTCAGGCCCGATTCCAGCGCGCCGCCGGCGATGCCGCTCACGTTCGCCACCGAGCCGTTGCTGGCCTGCGCCGTGGCAACGATCTTGCCGGGCACCGACACCGCATTGGCGATCATGCCGCCCACCGGGTAGTAGGTGCCGGCGGTGCCGCCGGTGCCGATGCGGAAGAACTGTTGGGCTTGAGCGCCGGCAGCGAAGGCCAGCGCGGCCACGGCGGCCATACCAGCGAGGGTGATACGAAGGGTGTGTGAGTGGATCATGGTGCTTGGATTCCTGGGTTCGCGAACGAGGCCGAGATTTTGCCGGGCTGACGCGCCCCGGGGTGCCTGGGTTAACCCCTCGGGGGTGCGGGGGTTCGGGCGCGGGCAATGTCGGCGTCCAAGGCCTCAAGCTCCTGGGCCGCGTTGCGGCCGAGGGCCTTGAGCAAGTGGATGTAGTTTCCCCTGACTGTGCCTGCACTGGGGTGCTCAGAACCCAGGCTGAGCGCCATCACCAGGCAGGATCGACGCAGCAGCGGCTCGGCCACTTCCCGTCGGTTCGTGTCTTGCAGCAGTTGCGCCAGATTGTTCAGGTCAATGGCCACGTCCGGATGATCTGGCCCGTATCTCGCCTCATCAATGCCCAAGGCGCGCCGCATCAGCGGCTCGGCCTCTTCCAGGCGCAGCGTGGCTTTCAGTAGTTGTGCGAGGTTGTTCAAGCGGATGGCCACCTTCGGGTGCTCGGACCCGTAGCTCGCCTCGTCAATGCCCAAGGCACGCCGCATCAGCGGCTCGGCCTCTTCCAGCCGGTTCGTGATTTTCAGCAGTGCCGCCAAGTTGTTCAGGCAGACGGCCACCTTCGGGTGCTCGGGCCCGTAGCTCGCCTCGTCAATGCCCAAGGCGCGCCGCATCAGCGGCTCGGCCTCGGCCCAGCGGGCCTTGGCTTGCAGCAAGCTCGCGGCATCGTTCAACAAACGCGAAACGGTTCCCGGGTCTCCCTTTCCTTCGGCTGCATCGGCCACGGCCCGGGCATGGGCCAGCAGCGGATCGAGCCGGGGCCAGTCACGCACATCCGGTGGGTCGCCCACAAAACCCGCATTCACCCACGCCAAGGCCTCGCCCAATACCGCCTTGGCGACGCCCGCATCCATCCCCAGCCGCGTCACCTCCTGCATCAGCCGGTGCACCGTGAACTGCGGCAAGCACTCGTCGCGACGCACCAGCGACAACGCGGCGAGTTCCACCACGGCCTCGAACCCATCGGCCACCCCATCGCCATCACCCAGCCGCACACCCAGCAATGACTCAGGCACCGGCTCCGGCGCCAGCCAGGCCAGGCGCTGCAACAGCCGCACCGCCGCGGGCGAGAGTTGCGCCACGGACGTTTGCCACGTGGTGGCCAGGCTGCGCGGATAGGCCATCACGCGCGGGTCGTACCAGGCCAGCACCTGCTCGCGTTGTTCGGCCCAGGCCTGTTGGTACGCCTCAAACGTTAGCTTCTTTCGCGCGACATAGGCGCCGGCCTGCTCCATGGCCAGAGGCAAGCCGCCCAACTCGGCCGCGATGGTGCGGGCACGCTCGCCGTCATCATCGCGCACGCGGCGCTGGCCCTGCGTGCGTGCGAGCAGGAACGCGGCGGCGTCGCCATCACTCCATTCGCGCACAAGCAGCACAGGCAAGTGCGCGCCCCAGGCTTCGGCCGAAAGGCGGCTGGTCACCACCACATGGCCCCCGGCCAGGCCGGACAGGCCTTCGCCGGCATCTTCCAGCGCCTGCGCCGCGGCTTCGCTGTCAACGTTGTCAGCAATCAGCAGCCAGCCCGGGTGCGTGGCCAGCCAGCGGCGCACGGCGGCGACCTGCACGCCCTGATCAGTGGCCTCATGCTCGGCCAGGTTCAACACCCTGGGCCCACTCAGCGCGGCCAGCGTGCGATTCAATGCCGCGCCATCAGAGGCTTCCACCCACAGCAAGGCGCTGTGCGCCGGCCCTTGCGCCCAGGCATGTTCCAGCGCCAGGCTGGACTTGCCCGAACCGCCCAGGCCGCTGAGCACGCACCAGCGCGTGGGCTCGTGCAAGGTGCGCGGCACGCTGCCCAAGGCCTGCACCAGTTCGCGCAGCAAGGCCTCGCGCCCGGTGAAGAAACGGTTCGGTTGCCGGGGCAAGTTGCGCGGCGCGCCTTGCGCCTGGCGCACCAGCTCGCCAATGGGCGAGCGCAGCACTTCCACGGCCAGCCGGCTGGCATCGGCAAAGCGAAACTCCACATGCCGGCCGGCCTCGCGCAGCCGCGCCACATGCTCTTGCTGCAAGCGGCGCTGATCTTCGTCCAGCACAAAGCGTTCGTGCCGCGGCGCGTTGGCCTCGGGCGCACACACGATGAGCCGCTTGGCGTGGGCCAGCGCCAGCCAGGCTTCCCATTGCGTGTAAGGCAGGCCCGGCGCGCCCGGCACAAGAAAGGGCGCCAGCATGGGCAGGCGCTGCGCCAGGTCGGGGTAGCGCTGGCGGATCAGCGCCACCGAAGGCTCGCCCGCCAGCGCACCGGTCATGTCACCCACCAGGTGCACCACGCCGTCGCAGGCGCGCAGGTACTCATCGAGCTTGTCCAGCGTCACGCTACCGCTGGCAGTGAAGTCTTCCTGCACCGCCACACTCACTTCGGGCTGCGTGAGGTCGCGCCGCAGCGCGTCGCGGTAGGGCGCGAACTCGGCACTAACGGCCGAGATGAACAGGTTGGCGATGGGCAAAGTGGCGGCTCTCGCTGCTTGTTTTCAACCGCGTCGAGCGAATCGGTGCCGCACTCAAGCCGGCGGCGCACGCGCAGGCCCTTGCGCATTCACACCCGCCTGGAACACCTTCACATCAAAGTCGCTGCCGCCTTCCTTCATGTAGCCCAGCAAGATGCGCTCGCCGTCAGTGCGCACGTTGATCAGGCCATAGACCAGGTCAGTGGCCATGGGCAGCCAGCTCAGGCGCTTGTACAGGCCTTGCGTGGGCGTGCCGGTGAAGGCGGCTTCAAGCTCTTCGGCCTTGAGCAACAGCGCCGGCTCGGCCACCTTGCGCACGCGCTGCGCATAGGCCAGCGCCACCGAACGCGCCAGCTCGGTGCTGTACAGCAACGGCGGCAGCACCTTGCCGTCAGTGTCCACGCTGTCGCGCCCGTAGCGCCCGCACGCACCCAGCACGCGCGGGCGCGGGTGGGCATAGTCTTCGTTGTCGCCGCTTGAAATGACGCTGGCGCGCGCGGCCATGGCGCGAACGAAATCAAGGTCGATGTCGTCGCTGCCATGGTGGCAGCCCTTGGCCACGTCGGCGGCAAACTCGGCCGGCGCCTGGCAGCTCAACAGCAGCCTTTGCGACGCGGTGTTCGAGTCGCCCGTGAGCAGCACGCGCGCCGCGCCATAGTCCACCCGCAGAATCACCGAGTGGCCATTGCGCGTGACGCTTTCGCTGTCAAACACGCGCAGCCCCTTGCCGCCGCCGGCCAGCTTTTCCACCACCGGCCCGAGCACGCGAATCGAAGCCTTGCCCGCCGCGGGCTCATAGCCGGGCAGCCAGGTGTCGTGGTGTTCCAGCCGGCTCACCTTCTTGGGCACCGTGCCCACCAGCTTGGCCAGGGCAGCGTAATCAGTGCTGAAGGCGCGCTTGGGGGTTTTGAAGTTTGTTTTCCCATCGACCAGTTCGGTGATGAACTTGCCCGCGGGTTTGACGCCGTAACTTGGGTTGAGCTGCGGCGTGGTGCTGGTGTCAGCGCGCTGTGCGCCGAGCTTGTCGCCATCCTTGAACCGCGCCATGCCGGGGTGCCAGAAGTTCTGCACGTCCACGGCGAAGGTGCGGCCATCGGGCAGCGCACCCGACAGCACATCGACCATGCCGCCGAAGTGATCGGCGTCAGGGTGGGTGAGCACCATGTTGGCCAGTTTCACCGCGGGCAACTTCAGTTCGTCGATGAACTTCCAGCGCACGAAGTTGGCCGCGCCTTTCTTCGTCATCTGCTCGGCGGCGCGGATGCCGGCGTCGATGAGGTGCCAGGCGTCGTCGTGCGGGGTGCGCATCAACACGCCGTCGCCCTGGCCCACGTCGATGATGTACAGCTCGAGCAAGCCCACCTCGCCCACGCAGGCCGCGGGCACCCAGCCCAGGTGGCGGCGGGCGCGCACCTGCACACGATCAGCCTCTCGCTGCACCACCACCAAGGGGTCGCCCCACAGCAGCGTGGCCACGGTCTTGCCGGCGTCGTCTTTCAGGGCTTGCTTGAATTTGCCGCCGCAATCGTTGAGGTAGGCCATGGTTGCCCTCATGAGTAAATGTCGCTTGGCTACTTTACTCATGCCCCCTCGGGGGGCCTGGCGCGAAGCGACAGGTTTGGGGGCGCTTTCAAGTTGCGCGCGATCATGGCGGGGTGGCGCGCGCGGCGCAAGCACCACAATGCAAACTCCGGTTAGCGTTGATCATGATGAGCCAGCCCACCCCACCCGCCTACATTGCCCCGCAACGCTTCGACGACCCGGCTGCCGCCCTGGCCCAGGTGCAGGCCATCTACGCCGCCAGCGTGGCGCACCTGCGCGAGCAGTTGCAGCACTTCGTGGCCGGCGACACACCGGCGCAGCGCGTGCGCGCCTGCTACCCCTTCGTGGGCGGGCGCACGGCCCCCCGGGGGCGCCCCCGTGCACGCCAGGGCGCAGGTGTGGGATGCGGCCCGGGCCCCAATGAAAACAAGCTAAAGCGCCCGGTTATGTTAGCCCCCAACAAAAATGACCAGTT
>JANMYI010000311.1:0-7882 GCA_031381955.1 Burkholderiales bacterium | reverse complement strand
GAAGGCGGCCGATCTGATTCGGGCGGCGTGGCGCTGATCAAGGCCGCCCCTACACTGCCGGAATGAGCATGGACACTGCCGCGCCCGACCACCCGGTGCGGCACTTCCGCCAGGTTCT
Organism: Burkholderiales bacterium; assembly: GCA_031381955.1. Classification (GTDB taxonomy): domain Bacteria; phylum Pseudomonadota; class Gammaproteobacteria; order Burkholderiales; family Burkholderiaceae_C; genus Rubrivivax. Next base: position 7,764 of record JANMYI010000311.1, on the reverse strand, counting down.
GCTGTGGCCGCTGCAACTGGTGCCGCAGGAGGGCCAGGGCCATGCGCGGCCCTGGGAGCGGCTGGCCAGCGGCGGGCCGTGGCACGAGGTGGTGGACGAGGTCGTCGGCGGGCTGCGCCTGCAGGAGCGCCACTACAGCGAGTTCGTGACCTTCCTGCCCTACGTGCAGCGCTTCCTCTACGGTGAGGCCCGGCGCAGGCCGGGCGACGACGACGCGGTGCACCGCGGCTCGCCGATGCGGGTCTTTCGCCGCCACGATATCGAGGCGGCGCGTGTGGTGGTGCAGCCGGGCGCGGCGCCGCTGAGCCTGAAGGTCGAGCACATCGACCTGTATTTCTTCTACGACCTCGACCTCGTGCTGCTGAACGTGGAGGTCTCGGCGCAAGACCTTGCGCTGGTGCAGGTGCAAGAGCTGATGTACCGCTTCGGCCGCGGCTACCCCGGTGGCTGGCAGGCCGACGGCACCGCGCTGCACAGCCTGTATGAACTGGAATGGCTGGGGGCGGGCGGGCAGGTGCTGGCGCGCTCCGACGCCCAGCAGCGTGATCTGTTCCTCGCCTTCGTGGCCGAGCACCGGGCACCGCGCATCGCGGCCCACTGGGCCTACCTGCTCGAACCCCTGGTGCCGGACTCGTCGGATCGTGCCGGCGTGCTGCGCTACCGCCAGATCGAGTACTACCGCATGCCCACGATGGCCTACCTGGCGGTGGACGAACCAGCGGCGCTGTCACGCGCGGATTTCGTTCGCCTGGGGCTGGTCACCGGCGCGGCGGGCACGGACCCGGCGCTGCCTTACTCCGAGGCCCACCTGGCCGACTTCGAGGCCCGCCACTGCTACGACCGCTTCTGGTACGACGCCGGTGCCGCGCCGCGCACCCGCTATCTCACCAGCGGCCATTCACTGGTCGTCGTCGGCGATGCCCACAGCCCATTTTTCAGTTGCACCGAGCGCGGCGTGCTGGCGCAATTCAGGCATCAGCATTTCCTGCTGTTCCTGATTGCGCATGTGCAGAAGGCGGCGCTGCTGATGTTCTCCGACCGCCTGGTCGATGCGCTGAAGCGGCTGGACGTGAGCGACGCCGATTCGGTGAAGCGCTTCAAGCGCACGATCCGGCGCAGCTTCGAGGGTTTTCTGCGCTTCACGCACCGCTACTGGTTCCACGAGATCAGCGAGCAGGCCCAGGTGCGGGCGTTGTTCCGCATGACATCGAGCCAACTGGAGCTGGACGCGCTGTACAACGAGGTGAAAGAGCGCACGGCCGACATGAACACCTACCTCGACGCCGACAGCCTGCGCCGCCAGGCCAACACGGTGGTGCGGCTGACGGTGGTGACGATCCTGGGCCTGATCGGCACCATCACGACCGGCTTCCTGGGCATGAACCTGATCGCCGCCGCCGACGCCCCGTTGGCCGAGCGCATGCTGGCCTTCACCGCCGTGATCGTGGGCACCATCGCGCTCACCGTCTTCACCATCGCACGCAGCAAGCGGCTTTCGGATTTTCTCGATGCGGTGTCGGACGAGCGGCTGGCACTGCGGCACAAGCTGGGCGCGCTGGTTGCGGTGTTCTGGCGGCCACGCTAGGCCCGCGGGTTTGACCTAGGCTGTCGAAGCACACGGCATCGCCGTTTGAATGCCCGTCTATCGACGTCTGTCAACCCGTGGCATGGCATCCTCCACGCCATGAAACTTTCCGTTCTCGACCAATCCATCGCCATCAACGGCCGCGGCGAAGACGCCGCCTTGCGCGACAGCGTTGAGCTGGCCGTGCACTGCGAAACCCTGGGCTACCAGCGCTTCTGGGCCAGCGAACACCATGGCCTGTCCACCATCGTGGGCACGGCGCCTGAAATCTTGCTGGCCGCCGTGGCGGCGCGCACGCAGCGCATCCGCCTGGGCAGCGCCGGGGTGATGCTGCCGCACTATTCGGCGCTGAAGGTGGCCGAACAGTTCCGCGTGCTCGAAGCCCTGGCGCCCGGGCGCATCGATCTGGGTGTGGGCCGGGCGCCGGGCGCCGACATGCGCACCGCCACCTTGCTCAACCCGAATGCGTATGGTGCAGCGGAAAACTTCCCGCAGCAGATCGTCGATCTGCAAGCCTGGCTCGCCGGCCAGGCCCACCACGGTGTGGGTGCTGGGCAGTTCCGACTACGGCGCGCAACTGGCCGCGCACCTGGGCCTGCCCTATGCCTTTGCTTACTTCTTCACCGACGGCCAGGGCTGCGAACAGGCGCTGAACCTGTACCGCCAGCTCTACCGGCCCAGCGCCAAACATCCGGTTGCACAGGCGACGATCTGTGTCTGGGCGCTGGCGGCTGACACCGAAGAACAAGCGCGCCACCAGGCCCTGAGCCGCGAGCGCTGGCGGGTGGATCGGCAGCGCGGCCGCCTGGGGCCGCTGCTGGCGCCCGACGAGATTGCCGCGCGTGGCTTCGCGCCCGAAGAGCTGGCCTTCGTGCAGGCCGGCCGCGCCAAGGCCTTTGTGGGCGACGCCGCGCAGGTGGCGGCCGGCCTGCGCCAGGTGGCGGCGGAATTTGGGCTCGATGAACTGGTGGTGAACACCTGGGCCACCGAGCCCGCGGTGCGGCGGCATTCGTATGCGCTGCTGGCGCGTGAGCTGATCAGCAGCGACTCGGCTTGAAGTGGCATCAAGCCTGCATCACGTATTCGCCCGGCGCGGCCATGAGCGGCGGGTAGGCGGCACTGCCAAGCTCGCGGCGCGGGCGAATGCGTGGGCCGCTGCGCGGTGCCAGCCAGGCACCCCAGTGCGGCCACCACGAACCTTCGCGCCGCTGCGCCTGGGCCAGCCAATCGTCGGCCACGGGCGGTAATTCATCGGCCACGTAATGTTCCGCCCGACCCAGGCGCGGTGGGCGCAGGATGCTTTGCACATGGCCGCTGGTACTGAGCACGAAGGTGGCGGCGTGTTGGGGGGATGCAGTCCTGCGTGAATGGAAGTGCCGTGCCGCGCGGTACACCCCGCGCCAGGGCATCAGGTAATCGTCGCTGCCGCCCAGGTAGTACCCGGGCACGCGCAGGCGGCTGAAGTCAATCGTTGTACCTGCCAGGCTCAGTGCGCCGGGGCGTTCGAACACTCGCCGGTCGACCATGCTGGTGAAGTCGCGGTGCAGCGCCGCGGGCAGGCGGGTGGAATCGTTGTCCCAGTGCAGCACGTCCAGCGCCGGGGGTTGGCGGCCCATCAGGTAGTTGTTGACCCAGTAGCTCCACACCAGATCGTCCGGCCGCAGCCAGGCAAAGATGCGCGCCAGCTCGTGCCCGCTCATGCTGCCGCGCTGCGCGCTCCAGGCCGCGGCGGCGAGCATGGTGTCGCGCTCGGCCAGCCCTTCGAGCACCGAGCCGTTGCCGGCCAGCGGGGCGGTGACGAGCAGCGAGTGGTGGGCCACGCTGCGCTCGCCGCGCATGGCCAGCAGGCCCATGGCGGCCAGCGCCGTGAGGCCACCGGCGCAGGCGCTGATCAGCCCCACCGTGACTGAACGCGCCACGCTGCGCACCACTTCAATGGCTTGCAAGGTGGCTTGTACGTATTGCTCAAGGCCAGCGTCGCGCAGCGCCAGGTCAGGGTTGCGCCAGCTCAGCGTGAAGACCTGGAAACCCTGGGTGAGCAACCAGCGAAAGACACTGTTCTCGGGCTTCAGGTCGAACACGTAGTACTTGTTGATTTGCGGCGGCACCATCAACAGCGGGCGCTTGTACACACTGGGCACCAACGGCGTGTACTGGATCAACTCGAACAGCGGGTGGCGAAAGATCACCGCGCCGGGCGTGGCGGCCAGGTCGATACCGAGGCGAAATGCGCCGGGGCGAATCTGCCGCGGCATGGCGCCGTGGTGCAGCACATCGTCGGCCCAGGCCTTGAGGCCCTGCACCGCGCTGGCGCCTTCGGTGGCTTCGGCACGCTTCAGCGCTGCCGGGTTAAGCGGCAGGTTAGACGGCGCCAGTGCGGACACCAGTTGATCGAGCACGAATTGCACAAGCTGGTGGTCGCCGGGCGTGAAGCGCTGCTGGTCAGCCCACTCACCCAGCGTGCGCTGCCAGGCCAGGTACAGCTGCAACAGCATGCGGTGCACGGGGCTGGTGCGCCATAACGGGTCTTTGAAGCGGCGGTCGCCGGTGTCGGGCTCCAGGTCAAGTTCCTGGCGCGACGCGGCCAGCGCCAGCTTGGCGAAGGCGGCGTAGTGATCGGCCAGTGAACCCGGGTTGTCGAGCACGCGCGCGAGCATCAGGCGCAGGGTGTACAGCAGGCCTTTGCCGGTGATGCCGGAGTCGTGCGCAGCTTCTTCATTGTGGCCAGCCATGTGCTTGTCACGCAGCCAATCCACAAATCCCGCCACTTCGCCGAGCAGGCGCGCGAGCCGCTCGGTCAGCGCCGGGTCGGCAAGCTTGGCGTCTTCAACCTCGCTGGTGCTAGTGTGGTGTTGCATGCTAAGCGCGACTTAAGAAAACCGATGGATTTGCGCTTGTGGCTAGGCTGAGCCCGGACACAAACAGTCCTGAGGACTGTTTGTGCCTGGCGAAGGCCAGGGCCTCCTGGCCCTGGCGCGAACCACAGCGATGCCAGGCGGCATCGCGCGGATTCGCAACGACGCCACGGGCGCAAAGACGCGGTTTTATGTCGCGCTTAGCGTGCAACACCACACTTGACATGGCCGCTTTCTGCCCAGCGGCGCACCAGCATCAGGCGCTCGCGCTGCGCCGCCGGCGCGCGGCGACTTGGTGTTCTGTCGCCTTGACCCCAGCGCCGGCCACCGGCACATCACCGGCCACACTGGGCAACCTGCGCACGATGAAAGGCACGCCCTGGTTCGAAAAACCCGGTGCCACGACCTGGCCGATCTGGTCCTGGTTTTCAGGCAGCCTGTCGTCGAACGGCACCAGGATGCGAACGATGGCCTGCTCACCGGGCTTCAGCGCAAAGCGCGAAGGGTCGAGCTTCACGCGGTCATCGCCCAGATCGCCCTGAACCACCAGGTGCACGCTCATGTCCTTGTCGCCCGGGTTGTTGATGGCAAAGGCCGCATTGCCGGTGTCACCGCTGCGCCCAACGATCAGCAAGGGTGGGCGCGGCGCCGGGCCGGGCGGTGGCGCGGGGGGAGTGGTTTCGCGGGTGATGACGTTGCTGGCGTCTTTGAGGTAGTCCTTGCTCAGGTGCAGCAGGGTCGAGGTGTATTTGAGGTTCAGCTCGACGGCGTTCTTGAGCAAGTCGGCGGCCCGGCTCATCGCACGACTCCGACCACGCCGGTGCTCGGCGGCGGCGCGGCCACACCAAAGCAGGGCCGCGGCAGGTAGAAGTGGTCGTACCAATGCAGCACGTAGTCGGGGTCGTCGGCCACCAGCACTTCATGGCAGCAGGGCTTGCTCTGCGCCACTTCGTCGATCACCCAGCGTAGGTAATGGTTGCGGCAGCCGCGCACCCAGAGCAGCAAGTCATGGTCGAGGCAGCGGCAGTCTTCATCCTTGCGCTCGTGCGGCACGGTGAAGGTGGCGGTGACGGCGATGCGCTCCTTCGGGCCGAGCACCGCCGTGGCCTGCGAGAAGCTCACGAAGGCGGCTGACTTGCCCGTGGCCGCAAACTGGTAGTTGTGCGGCCGGAAGTCGCCGTTGGTGACCACCAGGCACACCGTGCCTTTGTCGCCCGGCTTCAGCGCACAGCGCACTTCGCCCAGGCCCAGCGGCATCCAGCACGGCTCGGGCACTTCGCAGCAGCTACGGCCCTTGGGCAGGCTCATGCCCCCCAACCGATCGAGTGCGCTGCCGCCCGCGCCCGTGAGCAGTTTCAGCACTTCCTTGCCGAGCAGCAGCTGCGCGTTGATGAGGGATTTGAGCCCGTCTTCCAGGCCCTGCGTGTCGGTGTCTTGCTTGCAGTCTTTCATCAACGTGCTCCACGGGTTTGGGTCGTCTTCGGTGTGGCCGCTGCCAGCACGCCGACCTGCACCGCAATGCGGTGCGGGCCCAGGGCCAGCGTGCCGTGATAGCCGTGGCCGGCTTCGAGCTTGTTGCTCAGGGTGGTTTCGAGCAACAACTGGCGTCGCTCGCCCGGCGCCAGCTTGCCCGCGCCTTCGCTCACGCGCAGCTTGAGCAGGCCGCCATGCGCCTGGCGCAGGCGCGAGAAGCCGGCGGCAACGATTTTGTTCAGGTCGTCGCTGTCGAGCCGGTACATCGCGGCCAGCGCAGCTTCGATGCCTTCGTTGTCGAACAGGCCGGTGACCAAGGCGTCGCTGATCTCAAGCGCTTCGTTGCCGCGGTTTTCAAGCAGCAGCGTGGCTGAAACTTCTTGCCCCGGCGCACCAGCCAGGCGCAACGTGCCGGGCACCACGTGCAGCCGGGCGCGCGGCTGCACCGAGATCTCAACTTCCTTCTTCACGCCGCCGGCATATTCCACCGCGACGCTGTAAATGCCCGGTGGCGTGTCAGCCGCCAGGCGCAAGCGCGTGCGCGCGCCACTGCGGCTGCTGCGCAGCGCCGGATGGCGATGGTTGACGTAATTGGCCAGAGCATCGGGCAGCTTCACCGCCACCGGCGCGCCCAGTTCGGCGCCTTCCAGCCCGGCCCAGCGCAGCCTCCCCGGTGGCCCCATGAAAGCCGGCGTGGCATTCGGCCTGGCATTCGGCCTGGCCGCCGCACCCGCGCTGCCTTTGCGCTCAGCCATCGCTGCGCACCAGGCGGTCGAGTTCTTGCAGGCCAGGCTGCTGCGCCACGCTGCCCACCCGGCCCTCGCACGGGTTGGCCACATAGGGCTCGGTGATCACCTGTCCCTGGCCACACAGGCGGATGCACAGGACTTCAGAGCCCAGCAAGGTGAGGCCCACCCTGTAGTCGAGCGGCAAGTGGGCCCGGATGGCCGGGATCTCCTTGAGCCGCAATGAAAAATCAATCGGCTTGAGTTCGATCGGCGACAAGTTCAGCGCCAGCGACATCGGCTCGATATCGGCCTTGATGTTGTAGCTGGTGGGGATGCCCGAGATGTCGAGATCGACACCCAGGTCGATGCCGAAATCGAAACTTGAGGGGATGCTGACGCTCATGGGCGGCCTCGTTGGTGTGGCCAACAGGCTGCCAGACTTCAAGCCTGCGGCAAGGGTGGGCGGTGCAGACCCATGTTAGGGCGGCGATTGCGCCAGCGCCCTCCCTAGAAAAAGCCCCTCTTAAAAGCCCCTCTTGCCAGTGGGTGTGCCCGCCTGTGCAGGCAGACGTTTGGCCTGCGGAGCGGCTCAGAGCTTCAATTCAAGACGCAGCCCCAGGTTCAGGTAGCTGCGGTTGATGGTGTCGGCGATCTCTTCCACCCCCGCGCTGCGCACGCCGCGCAGGGTTTCATAGTCCAGCGGCTTGAAGTTGCTGGCCGTGAGGCGCATTTGCGCGCCGGGCTGCATAGCCCACAGCACGTTCAAATCGACCACGCGCTTGCGGCTGACTTCCAGGCTTTGCTCAGGCGTGATCTGCGTGCGATAGCCCGGCGTGTAATTGAAGTTGCCGCCCAAGGTGAGCGGCCAGCCGTTGCGCAAGCGGTAATCAAGGCCCAGGTTGAGCGTGCCGGGGGGCTGCTGGTCGAGCCGGTTGTCGGGGCCGGGCACGCCGTCAACCCGCGAGCGGAACAAGCTCAGGTTGCTGCGTACATCCAGCGGCGGCGCCTGCTCAAACACTTCAGTCAAGCGGAACTTGGCTTCGAGTTCAACACCCGAGGAGAATGCCCCGCCGACGTTCTTGGGCCGGCTCACCCAGCGCGGCGTGGCGCTCCAAGGCACCAC
>JANMYI010000310.1:0-2032 GCA_031381955.1 Burkholderiales bacterium | reverse complement strand
CCTTTGCCGAAAACCGTGCCGTGCTGGAAGCACTGGTGCAGCGCGGCGTGCCGACGGGCGTGTTGAGCAACGGCGACCCCGACATGCTGAATGCGGCGGTGGCCAGCGCCGGCTTCGGCGGCCTGTTGAACCCTGTGCTGAGCGTGCACGAATTGCAAAAATATAAGCCGGAGCCGGCGGTGTATGCGCTGGGGCCGGCAGCATTCGGCGTGCCGGCAAACGAGATTTTGTTCGTCAGCAGCAACGGCTGGGACGCCATTGGCGCCACCTGGTTTGGCTACACCACCTTGTGGGTCAACCGAGCCGGCCAGCCGCTCGACCCCTTGGGCACCACCCCCACCCGCACCGGCAGCAGCCTGCGCGACGTGCTCGATTTCTTTTCTTGAATCCCTCTGACCACACTGCACCATGACTGAACGCACCACCCTGCACCAACTGCACATCGCCACCGAACTGCAACGCTTCATTGATGAGCGCGTGCTGCCCGGCACCGGCATCAAGCCCGCCGCCTTCTGGCGCGGCTTCAATGACATCGTGGCCGAGCTGGCGCCAAAAAACACGCAGCTTCTCGCCGAGCGCGAGCGCTTGCAAACCGAACTCGACCAGTGGCATCGCGCCCACCCCGGGCCCGTGACCCAGCGCGCGGCCTACCGCGCCTTCCTGCGCAAGATCGGCTACCTGGTGCCGGTGCCCACATCGGTCAAGGCCGGCAGCAAGCGGGTCGATCAAGAGATCGCCGTGCAGGCCGGCCCGCAGTTGGTGGTGCCCATCACCAACGCGCGCTACGCGCTCAACGCCGCCAATGCGCGCTGGGGTTCGCTGTACGACGCGCTGTACGGCACCGACGTGCTGCCCGAAAGCGACGGCGCCACCAAGGGCAACAGCTATAACCCGGTGCGCGGCGCCAAGGTGATCGAGTACGCACGCCATGTGCTCGACCGCTGCGCGCCGCTGCACGCCGGCTCGCATGTTGATTCATGCGGCTATCAAATCAAAGGCGGCCAGCTTGTCGTGGCCCTCAAGGACGGTCGCCAGGTTGGCTTGGCCAAGGCGCAGCAATTCACTGGCTACCAAGGCCGCGCCGGCGCACCTTCTTCCGTGCTGTTGCTGCACAACGGCCTGCACCTGGACATCCGCATCGACCGCAGCACCGCCATCGGCGCGGCCGATGCGGCGGGCGTGAGCGACCTGGTGCTCGAAGCCGCGCTGACCACCATCCTCGACCTGGAAGATTCAGTGGCCGTGGTCGATGCGGCAGACAAGGTGCAGGCCTACGGCAACTGGCTGGGCATCGTGCAAGGCACGCTCACCGAAACCGTCAACAAGGGCGGCAGCAGCTTTGTGCGCGGCCTGAACCCCGACCGCGCCTACAAGTCACCCGCGGGTGCTAACTTCAAGCTGCACGGGCGCTCGCTGATGTTCATCCGCAACGTCGGCCACCTGATGGGCAACCCGGCCATCCTGTGGGGCGACCTGCACGCGCCGCAAGAGATCCCTGAAGGCATTCTCGATGCGGTGGTGACCACCACCATTGCCCTGCACGACTTGAAGCGCCGCGGCAATTCGCGCGCCGCCAGCGTCTACATCGTCAAGCCCAAGATGCATGGCCCGGCCGAGGTGGCCTTTGCCAGCGAGCTGTTCGGCCGCGTTGAAGCGCTGCTCGGCCTGCCGGCCAACACGGTCAAGCTGGGCATCATGGACGAAGAGCGGCGCACCAGCGTCAACCTCAAGGCCTGCATCGCCGCCGCCGCGCCGCGCGTGGCCTTCATCAACACCGGCTTTCTCGACCGCACCGGCGACGAGATGCACACCGCCATGCACGCCGGCGCCATGATCCGCAAGGGCGAGATGAAGGCCAGCCAGTGGATTAGCGCCTACGAGCGGCGCAACGTGCTCATCGGCCTGGCCTGCGGCCTGCGCGGCAAGGCGCAGATCGGCAAGGGCATGTGGGCGATGCCCGACCTGATGCCGAGCTTGACGGTCGAGTCGGGCAGGCCGAGCTGGCGCTCGACGCGGCCGAACAGCTCGGCGG
>JANMYI010000664.1:0-1636 GCA_031381955.1 Burkholderiales bacterium | reverse complement strand
CAAAATGGGGCGAAGCCCCATTTTGCGCCGCCTGCCCAGCGCGCCACGCCGTTGGCGCCAGCTTAACTCGAACGTTAGGCAGCAAGAAGTTGACCCTGCCGCTGCCGGCGCTAAACTAGGTCCTTGCAAGGAGCCCGCCATGAAGTCCCCGCGCGTCATTTCAGACCCCGAGATCCTCGGTGGAACGCCCGTTTTCATCGGTACACGTGTGCCTGTTCGCATCATCTTTGAGCACCTTGAAGCAGGTGACTCTTTGGAAGTCTTCCTGGAAGATTTCCCCTCTGTCAGTCGCGAACTTGCGATTCAAGTCCTCGAAGACGCCAAGATGGCGCTCGTACACGATGCGCATCCTGCTTGACGAATCCGTACCAGGCCGTCTCAGTTCGTTGCTGACGGGGCACTCGGTAAGCACCGTTCAACGGAGGGGCTGGGCCAGCATAAAAAATGGGAGGCTCCTCGCGCTCGCGGCCAATGAATTTGACGTGCTGCTGACCGCGGACAAGGGCATGGAGTATCAGCAGAACTTGGCTACATTGCCCGTCTCGATACTGGTTGTTCTTGCGCGAAGCAATCGCATAGAAGATTTGGCGGCAACCATACCTGCGATTTTGCAGGCGCTCTCAGAACTCCCACCGCGAACGCTGCGAAAAGTGAATAGTCGGGCGGATTCCTGACACAAAGTCGTGGCGGATGGCTTACACGCGTCGAACAAGGCGACCGAGGTGATCCTCGATACGCATGTGCCGTTCATGCAAGCGGCCAAGCCGCATGGGGCCATAGTAAATGTCCCACTGGCCGTCGTCCACTTCTTCTAGCCCAACGTGTTCCCCGATGAGTGAGCTGGTGACGTTGACGAAGTTCTTCTTCCATTGAATGCCGCCATTTCCACTGACCAGCCTGACTTCGAATCTGTCTGGGTACTGTGGTTCGATGAGCGTGTCGGGCATCTGACGCGGCGAGGGTTTGTAGAGTTTGGCTGGAGGCTTCATGTCCAGCGCCTCGTGCGGACGCAGTTCGTTGAATTCCTTTCTGAAGGCGTTAAATTTTCGTTGCTGAGCGCTTGCGTTTGCGCCAGGTGGCAAGGTGCACTGCGCCTTCAAAGTTCTGTGCATGCGCGCATGCCGGCCGTTTTGTTGAGGCTTACCCGGCTCAATGAGTTCAGGCAGGATGCCCAGCTTGATCCACCACACCGACAGCCGGCTCAGACGGCCAAGGGTGTGAGCGGCGAACGGTGTGCCGTTGTCCGAACGGATTCGTTTTGGCAAACCGTATTCTTTGAACCACCGGGTCATCTCATGCTTCGTTCCCTCGTAAAACGTGCCTGCCATCCCGCGCACTCCCAGGAGGAATCGGCAATAGTTGTCGGTGCCCGTCAGGGGGTAGGTGTACACGCCGTTGCCCATCTTGAACTGGCCTTTGAAGTCCACACTCCAGCAGTCGTTGACCAGCAGGATTTCACCGCCCGGGGCACCAGGATGGCCGATGACACGCCGGCGTGGCTTGTTCTCAACCAAGCCATTGCGGCTGAGGATTTCACATACCGTTGCCCGGTGCGGCAGCGCCAATGTCGGGGCTCGCTCGTGTAGCACCACCAGCAACTTCTTGGCCCCCCAGGTGGGATGCCTCAAGCGCAGCG
>JANMYI010000645.1:0-2575 GCA_031381955.1 Burkholderiales bacterium | reverse complement strand
GGCATCTGGGTCTATCGACGACACGCGAACGAGCAGCACATCCGGCACTTGTCCAGTCAAGCGAAGTCGTATTTCGATGAAGCGCTTCTCCAGCGGCTTTGCACCTCCTGCTCGCCCAGCGAGAACCAGTAGGTGTTGGGTTCGGGCCGTGGCCCGAGCGTGGCGTTCAGCCGCTTGCCAGTGATGCTGCCGAAGGGCGTGGTGATGACGTGCTCTCGCAACCCGTCGACCTTGAAACCCTGCGCCGGGTAACACACCTCGGGCATGTGGGCCTGCAAGCCGCCGCGTTGATCATCGCCATAGGCCAGACTGAGCATGACGCGGTAACCCTGGGCGTTGACGTAGGTGCGGCTCAGCGTCTGGCTGTAAAGCTTGTCGAGCAATTCCTGTGTTTGCGGATTGATCACCTGTGTGCCGACCTCCGGCATCAGCTTCCAATCACCAAACTGCTTGGGCACTGCGTCTTCCAAAACAATGGCGGGCGGCAGCTTGGGGTCGCGTGGTGCCGGCTTGGCCAGCATGCCCATCAGCGAGGCCAGACCCATGAGTACGGCAGCGATCGAGGCGGTCAGCGTTGTTGTCACAGTGCTCTATGTGCTTGAGGTGAAAGGGGAATTGTCTGCCAGTTCATGAATGCCGATGTGGGCGCTGGCACGGGCGCGTGACGTCTGGGATGCCCCCCGGGACCGTGGTGTGGTTGCCTACTCGGCGACGCCAAGTCGCCACCTCGCGTGCTGGGGCGGGCAGAAATTAGACCAACTTGGTAACAATTTTCCTCGTTGAAGTGGCACCCATTTACGAGGTTGATCGCTAGACTAGTGCCAGCCAAGCTGGTGGCTGTGCAATCTGTATGTCGTTACAAGTAATGATCGCCAACCGTCGCCCGCTCGGTGAACCCCACGTATCGGGGGTTGTGGCGGCAAAGAGCCCTAAGTTAACGTTCAATGCGCTCGATGTGAGCTGCATCAACCTCAAGGAGTCAGTATGAAGAAATTGCTAGTAGCCGCATCGCTGTTGGCGGCATTTGGGGCCGCCCAGGCCGTCGGTGTTACGCTGACGGGCGGCGTTGGCCAGTCGATCACAGATTTCGGGATTGGCAACATCATCGGTGGCGTTGTGCCCCAGAACTACGGCATCGTTGGCGGCTCCCTTGCGGTCACCGCCGGTCCCGGCACCCTGTTCGTTACCTACCTGGGCAAGGAAGCGGCTGACATCAACACGTTCTTCGTTCAGGACAATCCGGTTCCTGTGTTCGTGAACACCCAGGTGCCGCCGGCGGTTTACTCCACGAATGTGGTGACCGGTCCGCTCACGTTCTCGATTGAAGGCACCTCCACCAGGCGTCTGGCAACGTTTGCAGTGCTTGGCACGAGCGCTGGGGGTTTCACGCCCTACAAGGGTGCCGGCACGCCGTACACGTTTGACTACGTTCTGGGCTTCAATGACAGCGGCTCGTCCGACGGTGACTTCGACGACCTGGTTGTGGGCATCAGCATCAACCCGCCGATCCCTGAGCCGAGCACCTACGCCCTGATGGCCGCCGGTCTGGGCGCAATTGGCTTCGTGGCTCGCCGCCGCCAGCGCAAGGCCTGATCAGGCAAGCTTCATTGCAGGTTGATAAGCCGGCCTTGGGCCGGTTTTTTCACGCCCGCGTTCAGTCAGTTACAAATTGGCGGTCTCGCTTCGAAAGCCACTTGCTGCCGCATCCTTGCTCGCCACCACGGGCTCGCAAGGCAAACTGGCCAGCGGCCATGCAACGGCCAGCTCACGGTCGTTCCAGATGATCGAGCGTTCGCAATCCTTGGCATAGACATCGGTGGTCTTGTACAGGAAGTGTGTGTCGTCCTGTAGCGCAACAAAACCATGCGCGAACCCTTCAGGTATCCACAGCTGCAGGCGGTTGGTCGCGCTGAGCTCCAGGCCAAACCACTGCCCAAACGTGGGTGATTCGCGGCGAATGTCTACGGCCACGTCCCATGCCGCACCCGCCACCACGCGCACCAGCTTGCCTTGCGCATGCGGGGCCACTTGGAAGTGCAGGCCACGCAACACGCCGGCGTGTGAACAAGAGTGGTTGTCCTGCACGAAGGGGCGCGGTGCAGGCAGGCCCAACGCCAACAAGGCCTGGTGGAAGCGCGGCTCGTTGAAGGTTTCCATGAACCAGCCGCGCTCATCACTGAAGACAGCGGGCTCGATGATGACGACGTCAGGGATGCGTGTTTGAACGAGTTTCATCACCACGCCTTGTCGCGCAACACCTGCATCAAGTATTGGCCATAGCCATTCTTGAGCATGGGTTTGGCCAGCGCTTCGAGCTGTGCGGCGTCGATCCAACCGGCCCGAAAGGCAATCTCTTCCGGGCAAGCCACCTTCAAGCCCTGTCGCCTTTCAAGTGTGGCGATGAACTGGCTGGCCTCGAGCAGGCTGTCGTGCGTGCCGGTGTCCAGCCAGGCATAGCCTCGGCCCATGATCTCGACATCGAGCTGGCGCTGCGCCAGGTAGCGCGCGTTGACCTCGGTGATCTCAAGTTCACCGCGCGGCGAAGGCTTGATCTGCGCAGCGATGTCGCACACCT
>JANMYI010000630.1:0-7608 GCA_031381955.1 Burkholderiales bacterium | reverse complement strand
GTCGTCAGTACCTTGGAGTCAGCCTGGAATTCGCGCTTCGGCGTTTACAAGAATCCCCTCAACGCCACCACCGCACCACCCGACTTCACGGGCTACAGCTACCCCACGGGCTCGAACAATTACGCCAACTACGTGACCCGGTTGGCCAGCCGGGCAAGCTTCAAGCCGCCCGGGAACGCCCCAGGCTCGATCACGGTGCTCACAAGCGCACAGCATGCTGCACTCGGGCAGAAGCGCCGCGTCGTGACAGCCGCAATGGTCAATTGCACGGTGTGGAATACCTCGCCGAGCACGAACCACCTGTACTCGACTTTGGCTGCATATTGCTGCTGGCGCCGGTCAACGATGGCGGGCCGCCGGTGCAATGGGCGCAGACCGCCGCTACGTTGGACATTGAGTATCTGGGTCTGGCCACCGCGGTGAACACTCCGTGCGCCAGCAGTGGCCTGGCCGGCGGCACCTACGGCCCGCTCGTGCCGGTTTTGGCCAAATGAGTCGCATCATGAACGCGATTTGCTTGGCAGGTGCTGTGCGAAGGCAGGCGCAACGCGGCGCGGCCGCCATCGAACTGGCGCTGATCATCATGCTCATGGTGAGCCTGACCATGGGCACGGTTGAAGTGGGCCGGGCACTTCAGGACTACGACATCCTGACCAAGTCGGTTCGTGCTGCGGCGCGTTACTACACCACCCTGAATGACGCCACGCTGACCATCTCGCAGCGCAAGGCGCTGGCGAAGTGTGTGGCGGCGTACGCGAACCCAGCCTGCACGGCACCCTCAGTGGTGCCCGGTGTCACCGATTCGGCATTTACCGTGCTTGACCCGGCCACCGATGACGTGGTGAAACTCGTTGCCAGTGGCTCGGGTACGCTGGACCTGGTCACTGTTTCGATCGCCAGCTACGCCTTCACCCCTTTGGTGTCTTCGGTCTTTCCGGCGATCACGCTGGGCCCCATCAGCGTCACGGTGCCCTATGTTTTTTTCTGATCTTCGCCGTCAGCGCGGCTCAGTCGCGATCGAGTTTGCGTTGGTGTTCGGCATCTTTCTGTCGGCATTGCTGGCCATGATCGACTTTTCGCGTTGGCTGTTTGCCATCAACTCGGCGCACGAGGCGGCACGTGAAGGTGCCCGCGTTGCCGTGGTGTGCGACAAGAGCGATTCGGCCGTGCAAAGCCGCATGGCGCCGTTCCTGGCCACAGCCACGGGTGGCACCATCACCGTCACCTACACCCCTGCTGCCTGCACGGTTGCCACCTGCGAAGGCGTCACGGTCAGCCTTTCAGGCTACCGCATCGACTCCGTCGCCCCATTCTTGCCCATCACCCTCAAGCTGCCGACCGCCAAGACCTTTCTTTCGCGCGAGAGCATGGACAGCACGCTCAACCCGCGCTGCATTTGAAGTTCAAGGTTTCAATTCGCCCATGTCGATCAAAGTTTCCGTTGTCGCCCCCAACCCCACTGCCGTGCAGCTTGTGGCGCGCGACATCGCCATGGCAAAGGGCCAGGCCGACGTGCAAAGCCAGGTCGGCAGCATCGACGCGGTGTGCATGGAAGTGCTGCAGGGCCGCCCCGACCTGCTGGTGGCCGAATTGCCCGCCATTGGCGATGTCGACCTGCAAATGCTCGGTGGCGCGCTGAACAGCCAGCCCGGCACCTCGATCATCCTGCTCACGGCCGACCGCTCGCAAGCCACCCTCATGGGCGCCATGCGCGCCGGCATTCGCGAAGTGGTGCATACGCCGCTGGCCAACGGCGAATTCAAGGCGGCGTACGGCCGGCAGTTGGAGCGGCTGCTTTCGCAGCGCGAGGGCTCGCGCTCGGAAGGCCAGGTCATTGCCTTCATGCCCGTGAAGGGCGGCAGCGGCGCCACCTTCCTGGCCACCAGCTTCGCGCACGCGTTGTCACGCGGCAAGCAGCGGGTGGCGGTGATCGACTTGAACCTGCACCTGGGTGATGCGGCCATCTTCATTTCCGACCAGCCCGTCACCAGCACCATGGCGGATCTGGCGCAGCAGGAACACCGGCTCGATGCCGCGCTGCTGGAAAGCACAATGCTCAAGTGCGCCAGCCACCTGTGGCTGCTTGCGGCGCCCGAAACGCTCGACGCCGCCGTGGGCATTCGCGCCGAAACGGTGGCGCACATCATCGCCTTGGCCGCCACGCGATTTGATTTCGTCGTGCTCGACCTGGGCCGCGTGCCCGACGCCGTGACCCTGCGCGCGCTCGACATGGCGCAGCGCCTGTACCTGATTGCGCAATCCACCTTGCCCTTTCTGCACGACGGCAAGCGCCTGCTCAACTTGCTGCGCGAACTGGGTTACCCGCAAGAAAAGATCGAACTGGTGATCAACCGCGTTGAGAAGGGCAGTGACTTGAGCGCGGCCGACGTTCGCCGTGCGCTGCAGTTCAGCCATGCGCGCGAAATTCCGAACAGCTACGCCAACGTGGCGTATGCCATCAACCACGGCCTGCCACTGCTGCGCCACACGCCACGCGACCCAGTGGCCAAGGCCCTGGTGACGTGGACAGACGAATGGCTGCCGGAAGAGCTTGAAACCGCGCGATCCAGTGGCTGGTTCCGCAGTTTTAGCCGCCCACGCGCTTGAACTCTGGCAAGCAATAAAGCAACTGATTGCAGGGAGTTAAAAACATGTCACTCAAAGATCGGCTGGCGAGTTGGACGCGCGAGGCACCACGTGATGTTGCCAAGGCGGGCGACGTGGTTGACACGGTGCCGCCGCTGCCTGCAGGCGCCGCCGCACCGGCACCACGCGCTAACGCATTTACACAGAGCCGCTCGGCGCCCGAGTTCGCCGATTCGCGCCTGGCCGACGGCATTGAATCGCGTTTTGGCGACCTGGGTGACCGCCGCCACGCCAACGTGGCGCGCAGCACCGGCTACACCCAGCTCAAGAGCGAGCTGTACCGCCAGTTGTTGGAGCGCGTTGACCTGAACGCCCTGGGCACGCTGGAGCCGCACCGGCTGCGCGAAGAGGTGCGCACCCTGGTCGAACGCATGATTGCTGAAGGTGCCATGCCCTTCAATGCGGCCGAGCGGCGCCAGGTGGTCAGCGACATCGAATATGAAGTGATGGGCCTGGGGCCGCTGGAGCCTTTGCTTACCGACGCAACGGTGAATGACATCCTGGTCAACAACCACAAGCAGGTTTACGTCGAGCGGCGCGGCAAGCTTGAGCTCACCGATGTGCATTTCGATGATGACAAGCATTTGATGAAGATCATCGACAAGATCGTCTCTCGCATCGGCCGGCGCATCGACGAATCCAGCCCGATGGTCGATGCGCGGCTGCAAGACGGCTCGCGCGTCAACGCCATCATTCCGCCGCTGGCGCTCGATGGGCCGGTGCTGTCGATTCGCAAGTTTTCGCGCACGCCGCTGAAGATGGAGAACCTGCTTCAGTTCGGCACCCTCACGCCTGAGATGGCCGAGCTGCTCGAAGCCATGGTCAAGGCCAAGCTGAACATCCTTATTTCCGGCGGCACGGGCAGCGGCAAGACGACCACGCTGAACATTCTTTCCGGTTTCATTCCGGAAGACGAGCGCGTGGTGACCATTGAAGACGCCGCCGAACTGCAAATGCAGCAGCCCCATGTGGTGCGGCTTGAAACGCGGCCGGCCAACATTGAAGGCAACGGCGAAGTGAACCAGCGCGCCCTGGTGCGCAATGCACTGCGCATGCGGCCCGACCGCATCATCCTGGGCGAGGTGCGCGGCAGTGAAGCGTTCGACATGCTGCAAGCCATGAACACCGGCCACGAAGGCTCCATGGCCACGGTGCATGCCAACACCGCGCGCGATGCGCTGATGCGGGTGGAAAACATGATCGGCATGGCGGGCATGCCCATGCCGCCGCGCGCGGCGCGTCAGCAAATCTCGTCGGCACTGTCTGCGGTGCTTCAGATTCAGCGGCTGTCTGACGGCAAGCGCAAGATGATTTCACTGACTGAAGTCACCGGCATGGAAGGCGACACGCTCACGCTGCAAGACATCTTCGTCTTCACCCAGGCGGGCATCGACAGCGACGGCCAGGTCACCGGTCACTTCAAGGCCGCCGGCGTGCGGCCCAAGTTTCAGGATCGTCTGCGCGCGTTTGGGCAACACGTGCCCGACGACATCTACGACCCCGCGCGCGTTTACGCCGTGGGCAAGCCTGCGCCCAAACCGCGTTGATGGCCATATGGATACGGCCCTTGTCTTGACGCTGGTGGTGGCCTTCGTGGCCGTGGTCTTCGCCCTGGAAGGTGGCTATTTGCTGTGGGATCGCAACCGCGGCCCCGAGGTGCAACGGTTGCGCCGGCGGGTGCGCAATTTGTCGGCCGGTGGCACCAACCGGGCTGACCTGCTCAAGACCCAGGAATCGTCATTCATGGAGGAGTTGCTCCTGACGGTGCCGCGTCTTTCGGCGCTCGATCGTGTCATCGAACAGTCGGGCCGCGACTTCAGCGTTTCGCGTTTGCTGCTGGCGTGCCTGGTTTGCGGCATGGTGGGGTTTCTTGCGATCGTATTGTTGAACCGGCCTTTGTTGATCGCCTTGATTGTTGGCGCATTGGCAGGTGCCGCGCCGCTCGGCTGGGTGCTGTTTGAACGCGGCAAGCGCTTGGGGCAAATGGAAGCGCAGCTGCCCGACGCCATCGACTTGATCGCACGCGGCATGCGCGCTGGCCATGCTTTTCCGGCCACGCTGCAAATGGTGGCGGAAGAGTCACCTGATCCGTTAGCACAAGAGTTTCGCATCGTCCATGACGAGATGAACTTTGGGTTGTCGCTTGACGACGCGTTCCGCAACCTGGCCACACGCTTACCCATTGACGATGTGCGCTTCTTCGTCATCGCGGTGCTCTTGCAGCGCGAAACGGGCGGCAACCTGGCCGAGGTGCTGGGCAACATCGGCGCTCTGGTGCGCAGCCGCTTCAAGCTGCTGGGCAAGGTCAAGGTACTGGCTGCGGAAGGCAAGTTGTCGGCTTGGATTCTGGGCCTCATGCCCATCGTGATGGCATTCATCATCAACATGCTCAACCCGAAGTTCATGTCCCTGCTGTGGACCGACCCGACCGGGCTGAACCTCATCTACGCCTGTGCCGTGATGTATGTCATCGGCATTTTCTGGATGTGGCGGCTGGTAAAGATCAGGGTCTAGACCATGCCGCCCATCGAGATACTGGTTCTGGTGCTGCTGTTCGCCGCCGTGGTGGGCGTGATCTGGGCCACCTCGCAGATATGGGATCGGGGCAGCCGCATCCGCGAGCGCGTGGCTCAAGTCGCTGCAGCCGGGCGGCTTGGCAAGTATGCGCAGGTCGATGCTGACGCTGCCGGTGGCGCGATGCAAAGAATGGCTGCTCCTGTGGCGCGCCTGGCCACACCCGACTCTGAAGAGGAGATCACCCGCTTTCGGGCCAAGTTCATGAATGCGGGAATTCGCTCTCGGTCGGCCCCGATGTATTTCTTTGCGCTGAAGGTCTTATTGGCGTTGGGCCTGCCGATGATCATGTGGCTGGGCGTGCAATTCGGCGCGATTCGCATGCAAGGCCAAACCGTTATGGTTCTGTTGGTCAGCGCAGCCGGGCTGGGCTATTACCTGCCCAACATGGTGCTGGGCTCAATGGCCGCGCGCCGCCAACGCGAATTGTTCGAAGCGTTTCCCGATGCCATTGACCTGATGGTGGTGTGCATTGAAGCGGGCCTGAGCCTGGACATGGCACTGCAACGCGCAGCGCAGGAAATCGGCCTGCGCAGCCCAGCCTTGGCCGACGAATTGCAACTGGTGGGCATCGAGTTGCGCATCGGTGCCACCCGCGAACGCGCCATGCGCAACCTGGCGGCGCGCACGGGCGTTGACGAAATCAGCATGTTCGTCTCGATGATCCTGCAGGCTGATCGCTTTGGCACGAGCGTGGCTGATTCGATGCGCGTGCATGCCGATGACCTGCGCACGCGCCGCCAATACCGCGCCGAGGAAGCGGCTTCGAAGATCCCGACAAAGCTGCTGTTCCCCCTGCTGCTGACGATCTTTCCCGCCATCATGTTGGTGCTGGTGGGGCCGGCCGTGATCGGCCTGGCACGCAGCATCATTCCGATGATGTCCGGCGGCCGCTGAACCCCAAGGAGCCCCACCATGCTCAATGCTGTCACTGTCCATTGCCCGCCGGTCGTTGCCGCCAAGCGGCGGGCCACGGTGCAAATGCGTTGTCGCTTTCCGCAGCCGGTGGCTGCCCCCGCTAAAACAAACCAGGAGGCTTCGACCATGGCCGCTCATTCGCTCAAGCGCACGACAACGCCCGCCGCCCGCAAGCCGGCCACACGCCGGCCGCTGGCCTTGCGCAGTGGCGTCGCACTGGCTGTCGGCACCTTGCTGGCCGGTTGTGCCGGGCTCGGCCCACCTGGCAAAGCGCCCACCGCGCCACAGCCCTTGCAAGTTGAGCCCATGATGCGCGTTGAAACAGCGCCGCTGTCGGCGCCATCGGCCTACCAATTGGGCAAGCAGGCCCTGGCTGAGGGCCGCAACGAAACCGCCCTGGCCTGGTTCGACCGTGCCATGGCCTTGCAGCCCAAATGGGTCGACGCCTTCAACGGCCGCGCCGTGGCGCTTTCCCGCCTGGGCCGCACGGATGAAGCCGTTGCAGCGTTGCGCAGTGCCATCGAATTGCAGCCCAGTGCTGCGCACCTGCATGGCAACCTGAGCATGCTGCTCATTCGCGGTGGCCAGTTTGAACCGGCACGTGCGCACGTGGAGCAGGCCATTCGCCTGGCGCCCGACGACACGCTGATCTGGCCCGCCGTGCGTGATCAATTGGCCCAGCTCGTCGCGGCGGCGAAGATTCAGGCCGCGCGCGCCGCCCAGGTGCCTGTGGTGGCACAGGCTGAGCCCGAAGCCAAGCCGGCTGTTGCCGCCGTGGCGCCGGTGGTGCCTGCCAGCTTGGTTGCGGCAGCCGCGCCCACGCAAGTCGCCCTGGCCGTGGTCACGCCAGCGCCCGCAGTCGTGTCAGTGCAAGCAGCCGTGCCTGCGCCCCCGTCCGTGCAGGTCGCCATTGCGAAACCGGCACCTGCCACGTCACCTGAAGCCATACCCGCCCAGGGCATGCGTTGGGTGCAGCAAAGCCCGCACATTCTTGAACTCAAGTCGCCGGATGTGCCTGCCGTGGCCGTGGCGCTGCCCGCGCCGCTGGCCGTTGCGCGCGTCATGCCGCGCGAGACACCGGTTGCACAAGCTGCCCAGTCCAGCGCAGCACCTAGACCCGCTGTGAACGCCGGCGAACCCGTTTCCAAAGTGGCAGCGGCACCGATGGCAGCCACGCTGCCAATCACCTCAACCGTTACATTGGCGCAGATGGTGCTGCCGCCCGTGGTGGTGCTGCCGATGCCCGCCGACGGCCTGGCCAAGCTCAAGGTCGAGTTCAGCAACGGCGCCGGTCGCCAAGGCCTGGCCCGGTTCACGGCGGGGCAGATGTCGGCAGCCGGCGGCATCGGCGCGGTGCGCCTGACCAACCACCGCCACTACAACGTGATGCACAGCGAAGTTCAGTACCGCTCTGAGCAAGACCGCGCTGCGGCGTCCACCTTGGCCAAGGCCTTGGGCTTGAGCGTGGCG
>JANMYI010000613.1:0-2636 GCA_031381955.1 Burkholderiales bacterium | reverse complement strand
TTGCGGAAGCAAATGATGTCGACGACCACGTCTTTCATGAACTGCTGGCGATAGGCCATGGCCAGTTGCGTGCACAGCACCACCGCCTCGGGGTCGTCGCCGTTCACATGCAGCACCGGGGCTTCGATCATCTTCACCACGTCGCTGCAATACAGCGTGGAGCGGCTGTCGCGCGGGTCGCTGGTGGTGAAGCCGATCTGGTTGTTCACCACCAGGTGCACCGTGCCGCCGGTGAAGTAGCCGCGCGTTTGCGCCAGCGCCAGCGTTTCCATCACCACGCCCTGCCCAGCAAACGCCGCGTCGCCATGCACCAGCACGGGCAGCACCTGCGCGCCCGTGGTGTCGCCACGGCGATCCATGCGCGCCTTGACCGAGCCTTCGACCACCGGGTTGACGATCTCCAGGTGCGAGGGGTTGAAGGCCAGCGTCAAGTGCACCGGCCCTCCGGGCGTGGAGATGTCGCTTGAAAAGCCCTGGTGGTACTTCACGTCGCCCGAGGGCAGATCTTCCTTGGCCGTATGGTCGAACTCGGCGAACAAATCAGCCGGCATCTTGCCCAGGGTGTTGACCAACACATTCAGCCGCCCGCGGTGCGCCATGCCGATCACGATCTCCTGCACACCCTGTTCACCGGCGCGCTGCACCAGTTCGTCGATGCTGGCAATGAAGCTTTCGCTGCCTTCCAGCGAGAAGCGCTTCTGCCCCACGTACTTGGTGTGCAGGTAGCGTTCAAGGCCTTCAGAGGCGGTGAGGCGATCCAGGATGTGCTTTTTCTGTTCGACGCTGAAGGCAGGCTTGCTGCGGATGGTCTCCAGCCGCTCCTGCCACCAGCGCTTCTCGGCCGGGTCGGTGCAGTGCATGAACTCCACGCCCACCGTGCCGCAATAGGTTTCGCGCAGGGCCTGCACAATTTCGCGCAGGCTCATGTTCTCGGCCTTGCCGAAATAGGTGTTGGCCGCACTGAACGTGATGTCCATGTCGGACTCGCTCAGGTCGTAGAACGCCGGTTCCAGCTCGGCGATCTTCGGCCTCTCGGTGCGCTTCAGCGGGTCCAGTTCGGCCCAGCGCGAACCCAGAAAACGGTAAGCGGCGATCAGCGACTGCACATGCACTTGCTTGCGTGCCACCGCCAGGTCGGCCTCGCTGGCCTTCAACGCGAAGGCGTTGGCCTTGGCGCGCTGGGCGAAGGATTCAACCACCGGTGCATGGGCGACGTCGCGGCTTTCGCTGCCGTCAAGCGCGGGCACGTTTTGCAGGTTGTCGAAGTAGCTGCGCCAAGTGTCGGGCACGCTGGCGGGGTTGTCGAGATAGGCTTCGTACAGCTCTTCGACGTACGGGGCGTTGCCACCGAACAGGTACGAGTTCGACCTGTATTGCTGCATCATTTTTAGCTCACCTTCTGCCCGGGTCTGCCGAGCTTCGATGGGTTGATCAACCTTCCGCGCACCCCGGCTTCACCGGTTGGCGGATTGCTTCGCGCCTTGCTGGGCCGGGTGGGCCAGCAAGGGGGCACGAAAGGGCCTTGTTTCGCTGGCGCGACTTTAGCATCGCACCCCGCTGTTAATAGCCGCGCATTAGACCGTGCAAGACCTTGTACTTTCCTGACAACCTGGTGCGTGCGCCGCCACACTGCACCGGTATGCCGCGCGCCGCCCAACCCAAGGTGATTCACCTGCACGCCCACGCTCCCACCAAGCCGCCCGCCGGGCGGCCGTGCAACGGCTGTGGCGCATGCTGCGCTTGGCAACCCTGCCCGCTGGGCATGCTGCTCAGCCGCCGGCGGCATGGCGCCTGTGCGGCGCTGCGCTGGCACGCTGCGCAGCGCATCTACCTGTGCGCAGCCGTGGCGGCACCGCGCAGCGTGCTGCCCTGGTTGCCGGCGTGGGCAGCGCCTGCGCTGGCGCGCCTTGCACGGCGCTGGATCGCCGCCGGCGCGGGCTGCGACTTCGACGCCGAGCTGGCCTGAGGCCGCAGCGCCTGCGGGCTAATCCTGTGCGCCGGCTTGGGCCCAGCGCATAGCATCGCCACTTTCGTTTCCTTTTTGGAGCCCCGTATGAAGATCAAGGCCATATTCACCGCGGCCGCCCTGCTGGCCGGCTTGGCGGCATTGCCCAGTCAAGCCGTGACGCTGCGCTGGGCAGCACAGAACGACATTCTCACGCTCGACCCGCATTCGCAAAACCACGCCACCACCAACGCGATCATGATGCACGCGTATGAAGGCCTGACGCGCTACAACGACAAGTTCGAACTCGAACCCGCGCTGGCCACCAAGTGGACGTACATCTCGCCCACGCAGGTGCGTTTCGACTTGCGCCGCGGCGAGAAATTCCACGACGGCTCACCGTTCAGCGCCGACGACGTGGTATTCAGCTTCGGGCGCATCAAGCAGCCGCAAGGCACGATGGGCATCTACGTCACCGGCATTGGCGACATCAAGAAGGTCGACGACAACACGGTCGACTTCATGCTCAGCGGGCCGAACCCGATTCTGCTGCGCAACATCATCGACTTCCGCATCATGAGCAAGGCCTGGGCGGAGAAAAACAAGACCACCAACACCCAGGACTACAAGAACAAAGACGACAACTACGCCTCGCGCAATACCAACGGCACGGGCCCGTACAAGATCACCG
>JANMYI010000593.1:0-1806 GCA_031381955.1 Burkholderiales bacterium | reverse complement strand
GGGCCTGATGGGCACGCCCATGGCCAAGCGGCTCATCAGCGCCGGGCACCAACTGTTTGTCCACACCCGCAGCCAGGTCGACCCGGCCATCGCCGCCAGCACGGCCACGCCATGCACCTCGGCGCGCGGCGTGGCCGAGCGCGCAGAAGTCATCTTCCTCATGCTGCCCGACACGCCCGACGTCGACGCCGTGCTGTTCGGCCGCGACGGCGTCATGGCCGGCCTGGTGCCGGGCAAGGTGGTGGTGGACATGAGTTCCATCTCACCGCAGGCCACGCAGGGCTTTGCCGCACGCATCCGCGCGTTAGGCTGCGAATACCTCGACGCGCCCGTTTCGGGCGGCGTGGTGGGTGCCCAGGGCGGCACGCTGAGCATCATGGTGGGCGCCAGCGACGCCGCCTTTGCACAACTGCTGCCGCTGTTCCAGCACCTGGGCCAAAACATCACCCACGTGGGCGAGTGCGGCGCCGGGCAAACCACCAAGGTGGCGAACCAGATCATCGTGGCGCTGAACATCGCCGCGGTGGCCGAGGCGCTGGTCTTCGCGGCCAAGGCTGGTGCTGACCCAGCGCGCGTGCGCCAGGCGTTGATGGGCGGCTTTGCCGCCAGCCGGGTGCTTGAAGTGCATGGCGAGCGCATGATCAAGCGCACCTTCAACCCGGGCTTTCGCATCGAGCTGCATCAGAAAGATTTGAACATCGCGCTGCAAGGCGCCAAGGCACTGGGCATGGCCCTGCCCAACACCGCGGCCACGGCGCAGTTGATGCAGGTGGTGGCCGGCCAGGGCGACGCGGCGCAGGACCATTCGGCGCTGGTCAAGGCCATCGAGTTGATGGCCGGACACGAGCTGGCCAAAGGGTGATGGACGCGGCACGCGCGAACGCAATACAGGCGAAAGTCACCGAAGACCCGGCCGGCTTTTTGCGCGCCCTGTACGCCGCCGCGGTGGCGCGCGCGCTGCCGGGCAGCATCATCGGCGCGCATTTGCCGCCGCCACCCAAGGGCCGCACGCTGGTGCTGGGGGCGGGCAAGGCCGGCGGCGCCATGGCCGCGGCGGTGGAACGCCTGTGGCCGCAAGACGCGCCGCTGTCGGGCCTGGTCATCACGCGCTATGGCCATGTGCCACCGGGCACGCCGGCCGGGCGCATCGAGATCAATGAAGCCGCCCACCCGGTGCCCGATGAAGCCGGCCGCCTGGCGACGCAGCGGCTGCTGGAGCTAACGCTTGGTTTGAGTCACGACGATCTCGTGCTGTGCCTCATCTCCGGCGGCGGCTCGGCCCTGCTCAGCGCACCCGCGCCGGGCCTGGCATTTGAAGACAAGCGCGCCATCAACCAGGCCTTGCTGAACAGCGGCGCGGCCATCGACGAGATGAACACCGTGCGCAAGCACCTCTCGGCGATCAAGGGCGGGCGCCTGGCCGCGCGCTGTGCGCCGGCACGAGTGGTCACGCTCACGATCAGCGATGTGCCCGGCGACGACCCGGCCATCATCGCCAGCGGCCCCACGGTGGCCGACGCCAGTACCTGCGCCGATGCGCTGGCCATCCTGGCGCGTTACAACATCACGCTGCCAGCCGTGGCCCGCGCGGCGCTCGAAAGCGGTGCTTGGGAAACGCCCAAACCCGGCGCCGCCTGCTTTGCCGGGCATGCCGTGAGGATGATCGCCACGCCGCTGCAGAGCCTGCAAGCCGCGGCCGAAGCGGCGCGCCGCGCTGGGTTGAACGCCTACATCCTGAGCGATGAGATCGAGGGCGAAAGCCGCACCGTGGGCCAGGTGCATGCCGCACTGGCGCGTGCCGTGGCG
>JANMYI010000575.1:0-3977 GCA_031381955.1 Burkholderiales bacterium | reverse complement strand
GGGCGAGGCACTCATCATGACCGCCTTCGGCCTGGCCGTGGCGGTGCCCGCGGTGATGGGCTACAACTGGCTGATTCGCCGCAACAAGGGTTGCATGGACCAGGTGCGCACCTTCGGCGCCGACGTGCACAGCGTGCTCTTGGCCGCGAAGAAGTGATGCGGCACGCAGATTGCCCACTGGGCTGCGTCCACCTGCGTTCAGCTTAGGAGCCGCACATGGCCATGCAAGTCGGCGCGCCGGATGGCGATAGCGACGAGATGAACTCCACCATCAACACCACGCCGCTGGTCGACGTGATGTTGGTGTTGCTGATCATCTTCCTCATCACCATTCCAGTGGTCACGCAAAGCGTGAAGCTCGAACTGCCCAAGGAGCGCAACCTGCCCACGCAGACCAAGCCGGAGAACATCGTCATCGCAGTCAACCGCGACGGTGAAGTGCACTGGGGCCTGGAGCGCATGCCTGACGTCGAAGCGCTGGTGACGCGGCTGAAGAAAGAAGCCGTGAAAGAGCCGCAGCCCGAGGTGCACATCCGCGGTGACGGTGAAGTGCGCTACGAAAGCGTGGGCCGCGTGGTGGTGGCCTGCCAGCGCGCCGGCATCTTCAAGGTGGGTTTCATCACCGAGCCGCCGCCCGGCCCGGTGGCGCGTTGAGCAACGAGGGTCGAGTCACATGTCCATGAACGTAGGCTCGGGCGGCGGCGACGACGCCCCCATGATCGAGATGAACATGACGCCCCTCATCGACGTGATGCTGGTGCTGCTGATCATGTTCATCATCACCATCCCCATCCAGACCCACGCGGTGAAGATGAACATGCCGGTGGGCCCGAGCGCGCCGCCGCCCAAGCCGCCCGAAATCGTGCGCATCGATGTCGACTTCGACGGCACCATCGGCTGGAACGGGGTCATCATTGCCGGCCGCGAAGACCTCGAAGGCAAGCTGCTGGCCATCTCGGCCATGGCCGACCAGCCTGAGGTGCACCTGCGGCCGAACAAGCTGGTCACGTACAAGGTGGTGGCCATGATCCTGGCCAGCGCGCAGCGCCTGGGCGTGACCAAGATCGGCATCGTCGGCAACGAGCAGTTCCTTTGAAGTGAGACAAACACCCCCTACGCGCTTCGCGCGCCCCCTCGAGGGGGCAACGCCAGCGGCCCGGCAAAGCCGGTTCCGCGGCGTTCGCTTGGATCCGCCTGTTCCATGCGTCGCGCGTGGCGCATAGCGCCGTGGAAATTTGACATGATGAAACTCTCGAAGATTTGGCTTGCGCTTTTAACGGCCCTATGCATGGGCAGCGTGCACGCCCAGGGCCTGCGCGCCGAGGTCGGCAAGCCGCTGCAACAGGCCAGCGATCTGCTCAAGGCGGGCAAGGCCAAAGAGGCGCTGGCCAAGGTGCGTGAGGCCGACGCCGTGGGCGGCAAGACGGGGGCCGAACAGTTGCTGGTCGACCGCATGAAGGCCGCCGCGGCGCAGCGCGCCGGCGAATCAAGCACCGCCATCGCCGCGCTGGAGTCCATCTACGCCAAAGTGGGCGGCAGCGAACAGGGGCAAATTGCCGAGCAGTTGGCCTCGGCCTATGCGCAGATCAAAAACAATGCAAAGGCCACGGTGTGGGTGAACCGCGCCGTGCAGGCCGGCAACAACGGCGCCGGCGTGCGCCAGTTGCAGGCCTATTTGCAATCGTCCAGCGGCGACTATGCCGCCATCGCGCGCGACAGCGGCGCGGCCGTGCAGGGCGCCGAGCAGGCCGGCCGCCGGCCCGATGAAGGCGACCTGCTGCGCCTGGCCGATGCCCAGCAGCGCACCGGCAACATGACCGGTTACGGCAGCACGCTGGAAAAGCTGCTGGCCTACTACCCGAAGAAGGACTACTGGAATGCCTACCTGGGCCGCCTGCCGCGCAAGGCAGGTTTTTCTGATCGCTTCTCGCTCGACGTGATGCGCCTGCGCCTGGCTTCGGGCACGCTGACCAAGACCGAAGATTTCATGGAAATGGCGCAACTGTCCTTGCAGGCCGGTCTGTCCACCGAAGGCCTGAAGATTGTTGAAAAGGGCTTCGCCAGCGGCGCCCTGGGCACCGGGCCCGAGGCCGAGCGCCACAAGCGGCTGCGCGACCTGGCCGTGAAGAAAGAAGCCGAGAGCACGGCCGCCATTGCCGCGCAAGCGGTTGATGCGGCCGCGGCCAAGAGCGGCAATGACCTGGTTCGCGTGGGCTATGCCTACGCCAGCATGGGGCAGGCCGAGCAAGGCATCAAGCTCATCGAGCAAGGCATCGCCAAGGGTGGCTTGACCAAGCCCGAAGACGCCAAGCTGCGCCTGGGCCTGGCCATGCTGCAATCACCCAAGCACAAGGCCAAGGCAACGCAGGTGCTGCGTAGCATCCAGGGCACCGATGGCGCCGCTGAAATTGGCCGGTTGTGGGCCGTGCTCGGGGTGGCGGGCTGAAACCTGCCGCTGCTGCGCAGCTTTCGCGTGACCCACGCTGACATCTGTTTCGGCCTGCGCGGGCGGCGCTACATCGTTACCGGCGGCGCGCAGGGCATCGGCGCCGCATGCGCCCGGCTGCTGGCGCGCGAAGGCGCGAGTGTGGCGATCTGGGACGTGGCCAGCGCCGCCGGCCAGGCCTGCGCCGCCGAGTTGCGGGCGTTCGGCGCACCGGTGCTGTTTCAGCATTGCGATGTGGCCGTGGCCGCGCAGGTGCAGGCCGCGCTCGCGGCCACGGTGGCGTGCTTTGGTGGCGTGGACGGCCTGGTGAACAACGCCGGCATCTTCAAGGCCGCGGCCTTCCTCGACATCAGTGAAGCCGACTGGGACGCCGTGCTCGGCGTCAACCTCAAGGGTGCCTTTCTGGTGGCGCAGGCGGTGGCCAAACAGGTGGTTGCACAGGGCAGTGGTCAGACGCAGGGTGGCGCCATCGTCAACATGAGTTCGGTCAACGCCACGCTGGCCATTCCCAACATCGCCAGCTACAACGTCAGCAAGGGCGGCATCAACCAGCTCACGCGCGTGATGGCCCTGGCCCTGGCCGACCAGCGCATCCGCGTGAACGCCGTGGCGCCGGGAACGATTGCTACGGAACTGGCGGAACAAGCCGTGCTCGGCAGCCCCGAGGCGCGCGAACGCATCATGAGCCGCACGCCGTTGCGCCGCCTGGGCCAGCCCGAGGAAGTGGCGCAGGCCGTGGCCTACTTGCTCAGCGACGCCGCCAGCTACATCACCGGCGAGATCATCGTCGTCGATGGCGGGCGCATGGCTTTGAACTACACCATGCCCGCGCCCGCGACAGCATCCGCCAGTGCTTGAGGCGTTTGCCGTCAGCACCGCCGTGGTGGCGCTGGGTGAAGTCGGCGACAAGACGCAACTGCTTTCGCTGATCCTGGCCACGCGCTTTCGCCGGCCCTGGCCGATTGCCGCGGGCATCCTGGTGGCCACCTTGCTCAACCATGCCGGCGCGGCGGCGCTGGGCGCCTGGGTGGCGCAATGGTTCAGCCCAAGCGTGCTGCGTTGGGCGCTGGGCTTGTCGTTCATCGCCGTGGCGGCCTGGCTGCTGGTGCCCGACAAAGCGGGCGACTTGCCTGCCGGCCAGGCCAGCCGCTGGGGCGTGCTCGGCGTCACCGTGGTGGCGTTCTTCATGGCCGAGATGGGCGACAAGACGCAGATCGCCACCGTCATGCTCGCAGCCCGCTACCCCGATGTGCTGGCGGTGATTGCCGGCACCACCTTGGGCATGCTGCTGGCCAATGTGCCGGTGGTGTGGCTGGGCGAGCGCCTGACGCGCCGCTTGCCGGTGGCCGCCGTGCAGCGCGTCGCCGCACTGGTGTTCGTGTTGATTGGCGTGGCGGTGCTGGCCGGGGTGGGCGCCTAGTGTGGTGTTGCACGCTAAGCGCGACATAAAACCGCGTCTTTGCGCCCGTGGCGTCGTTGCAAATCCGCGCGATGCGACGCGGCATCGCTGTGGTTTGCGCCTAGCCACAAC
>JANMYI010000573.1:0-3359 GCA_031381955.1 Burkholderiales bacterium | reverse complement strand
CCTGGACAACGTGCTGGCCGTGGCCGGCGCCGC
The DNA here is from genome assembly GCA_031381955.1 of Burkholderiales bacterium. Lineage (GTDB taxonomy): Bacteria > Pseudomonadota > Gammaproteobacteria > Burkholderiales > Burkholderiaceae_C > Rubrivivax. Next base: position 3,326 of record JANMYI010000573.1, on the reverse strand, counting down.
CCACGGCAGCTACGTGCTGGTGGTGCTGGGCTTGTTGATCAGCGTGCCCATCGTGGTCTGGGGCAGCACGCTGGGGTTGAAGGTCGTTGATCGCCACCCCGGGGTGGTGTACCTCGGCGCCGCGGTGCTGGCCTGGACGGCGGCCAAGATGATGGCCAGCGAGCCGCTGCTCGCACCCTGGCTCAGCACCCAGCCCACGCTCGCCCTGCTGCCCTACGCCGCCATTCCCGCTGTGTTGTGGGCCGGCTTCAAGGTCAACCACAACCAACTGGAATCTCGTATCCACAGCCGCTTGCAGGCCTACGCCGAGCAGCGCGCACCCGACTCCCCCCACCCTGCCCTGGCCCATGAAGGAGAAGATGCCATGCTTAAAGTCCTGGTTCCGGTTGACGGCACCGCCAATTCGCTGGCCGCCATCGACCACGCGATTGGCGAATACCGCCGCCACCATGAACTCGAGGTGCACCTGCTGAATGTGCAGCCGCCGTTCTCGCGCCACGTGGCGCGCTTCATCAGCGGCAGCGACCGGCAGGCCTACCACCAGGAACGCAGCACCGAGGCTTTGCAAGACGCCACCCGGCGCCTGCTGGCCGCCGGCGTGCCCTGGCACACGCACTGGGCCGTGGGCGACAAGGCGCGGCTGATCTGCGACACCGCGCGCGAACTCGGCTGCCACCACATCGTGCTGGGCAGCGCGCGCAAGAACTCGCTCACGCGCATGCTCGAGGACTCCACCACCAACAAGGTGCTGGAACACACGCCGGTGCCGGTAGAAGTGGTGAGCGGGCGCGCCGTGTCGCCACTCGAACGCTGGGGCCTGCCGGCTGGCGTGGGCGCGGCGCTGGGCTTGCTGTGGGTGGCCGCGGCGGACTGAGCCAAGCCACGCCGGCCGCTGGCCAGCGGGCTCCAGGTGGTCAACCCCAGGCCGATGTCGTGAACCAAGGCCTTGCCCTGGGGGATGTAGCAGGCCGCCTCACGCGGCCGTCATCAGGCGGCCGCCAGCCAACCCGCGGTGTAGGCCTCTTCGAACACCGAGTAGCCGGCCAGATCGGCATGGGCAAAACGAATGCGGCCGCGTTGTGCGCGCAACGCGGCCAGTGCTGCGCTGGAGCGCACGCCCGGCAGCGGCACGCTCATGGCATGGCCGTGGCGCGTCAGCACCACCTCTTGCAGCTTGGCCTGCAAGTCCGGATGGGTGGGCGTCAAATCGGCCAGCACACGCTGCGCCCAGGTGCTGGCCGGCTCATGCAACAGCGCGCTGCGTTGTGCAATGGGCAGCGCCCAGTACGCCGTGAGCACCGTAGGGCCGGGCGCGCTGCGCAGGCTTTGATGCATGGCATCCACATAGCCCAGGCCGTTGCTTTGGTAGATCACGTTGTCCCACGCCGGCTCGGCGCCGGTGCGTTGCAGCAGCGGCTCACGCAAGTGCAAGTTGGCCACCAGCCAGGGCGCCCAGGCCATGGCGGACAGTGCGGCGGCCAGCGCGGCGGCCAGCGGCGGCGGCGGGTTGATAAGCACGCGCCGTGACACGAACAAGGGCATGGCCAGCACCACGCGCTGCGCGCGCCAGTCTTCAAGCTCGCCGCTGTGTTCGTTTTGCGCCAGCACCTGCACCTCGTGGCGCGCCTCGCTCACGCGCAGCACCACACGGCCGCTGAGCAGCCGCTCGCCCAGTGGCGCGGCCAGGGCCTGCGTCAACCAGGCGTTGCCTTGCGGCCAGGTGAGCAAGGGTTCGCGCGGCGCATCGTACGCCTCGTAGGCAAAGCCGTGGCGGCTGGCGAAGTAGTGCAGGCCGGCCCAGGCGGAGACGGTGTGCGCACCGGCGCCGTAGTCGTCGCGGCAGCAGTAGTCGAGGTACCAGTGCAGGCGCTCATCGCGCAAGTCATGCTGCTCTAACCAATGGCTGAAGGTGACAGCGTCCAGCGCCGCATGGCCGGGGCCAAAGGGCGCGCGCAGGCTCGGCATGGCAAAGCCGACGTCGCGGCGCGCCTGGGCCACCAGGCCGGCAAAGCGCCGGTACTGCGCCGCCATTGGCGAGCCGGCGGCGGCGGGCGGCAGCAGCCCTTCATGCCAGGCGCCTGCAAAGAACAAGCGCTCCTGCGGGCTGTGGCACAGGTGGCGCTCGTCGTAAACCGTGCGGCCATGTTCGCTGCGCGCCAGGCCCAGCTCGAACAGCAGTTGCTGCACCTCGCGCGCCGCCGCGCCGGGCAGCGGCAGGTAGTGCGCCCCCAGCGGGCAGGCCATGCCGCCGAGTTGCGTGGCGCGGCTGTTGCCGCCGGCTTCATCTTCCAGTTCAAGCACGCGCAGGTCATCGACCCCGCTTTGCATCAACGCGCGCGCCGCGGCCAGGCCGGCCACGCCGGCGCCCAGCACCAGCACATGGGCGCGCTTGGGCTGGGCGGCGGTGGTGGTGAGGCTTGCCGCATCCAGGCTGCGCAGGCGGTGCCCGCGCTCATGGCCCGCGCCGAGCCAGCGCGCCGCGGCCACGGCATCTAACCTGGTGTTGCAGCCGGCACTCGCGAGGCCTGCCAGGCTGGCCGCTGCGCCGAGCAGGTGGCGGCGGCGCGTCAAGGCTGAACCTTGCCCCATTCCTGCTCGAAGGTGTGCACCAGCACTTGGTTAGACAAGCGGTTCACCTCGACCGGCACGCGCGCCATGTCGGGTGGAAATTGCAGCAGCGCCGGCAAGCCCGCCAGCGTGAGGAAGCGCAAGCCCTCGGGCAACGCCTGCGGCATGCGCCAGGGCCGGCGCGCGGCGATGATGAAGCCCCACTCGCCGAAGCTGGGCACATGGGCGTGGTAGGGCGTGGTGGCCAAGCCGGCGGCTTCGAGCGTGGCGGCCACGGTCCAGAAACTCTGGCGCGCGATCAGCGGCGAGGTGGTCTGTACCACCAGGTAGCCGCCCGCAGCCAGGTGTTGATCCACGCGCTGGTAGAAGCTCAGCGTGTACAGCTTGCCCAGCGCAAAGTTGGTGGGGTCGGGGAAATCAACCACGATGACATCGAAATGCTCGGTGTCGCGCTCCAGCCAGGTGAAGGCGTCTTCGTTGACGATGCGCAGACGCGGCGAACGCAGCGCGTCGCCGTTCAACCGCCGCAGCAATTCGTGCTGGCTGAACAGCCGCGTCATGTGCGGGTCCAGCTCGACCAAGGTGATGTGCTCCACGCTCGGGTGCTTCAAGACTTCGCGCACGGCCATGCCGTCGCCGCCGCCCAGCACCAGCACGTTCTTCGGCGCGCCGTGGGCGGCCATGGCGGGGTGTACCAGCGCTTCGTGGTAGCGGTATTCGTCGCGCGAGTGGAATTGCAGGTTGCCGTTCAGGAACAG
>JANMYI010000527.1:0-2742 GCA_031381955.1 Burkholderiales bacterium | reverse complement strand
CCCGCCTCCCACTCAGTCACTCGAACCCGCTGGCCACACCCGGCCTACAACGGCCGCGTGTAGCGCTTGGCGCGCAGGTTCTTCTTGATCTCCTGCAGCATCGGCCGCAGTGCCGCGCTGCCCAGCCGCAGCGCCACACCGGTGGTCAAGATGTCGATCATCACCAGGTGCAGCAGGCGGCTCACCATCGGGCTGTAGCGGTCGTGGTCTTCGGGGTGGTCAGCGGCCAGCAGCACCTGGTTGGCGCCTTGCATGCCCTGCGCCAACGGTGAGCCGCTGGCGGTGATGGCGATCAGCGTGGCGCCTTTGCGCTTGGCAATCACAGCCGTTTCGATCATGTCGCGGCTGCGGCCCGAGTTGCTGATCAGCACCGCGCAGTCGCCGGGCTTGAGCATGGTCGCACTCATCACCTGCACATGGCCGTCGCTCACCGCGGTGGCGTTCACGCCCAGGCGAAAGAACTTGTGCTGCGCGTCCTGCGCCACGATGCCCGAGTTGCCCACGCCGTAGAACTCGATGCGCGCGCCGCTGCGCCCGGCCTGCGCCAAGCCGGCGATGGCGCGCTCGAAGGCGGCACTGGCCGCCGCATTGCGGTACTTCAGCAGCGCGCTCACCGCGTTGTCGATCACCTTCACCACCAGGTCGCCGGGCTTGTCGTCTTGATCCACGCTGCGGTGAACGAAGGGCACACCCTCGTTCACATTGCCGGCCAGCTTGAGCTTGAAGTCAGCCAGGCCGTCATAGCCCACGCTGCGGCAAAAGCGAATCACGGTGGGCTTGCTCACCCGCGCACGCAAGGCCAACTCGCTCACCGGCAGCGTGGCAAAGCCGCGGGCGTCGGCCAGCAGCAGCTTGGCCACGCGGGCTTCCGCCGGGGGCAGGGCGGGCAGGGCGGCGCGAATGCGGTCGAGCATCTGACGAGTTGAACGTTTGACAGACGCCTGCGCGCCTACCAGGCTTCTTCGGCCCAGACCATGCCGTCGCGCGCCACCAGCGCGCTGGCCGCGGCGGGGCCCCAACTGCCGGCGGTGTAGGGCCGCGGGCCGATGCTGTCGGCCGCCCAGGTGTCCAGAATGGGTTCGACCCAGGCCCAGGCCTGCTCCTGCTCATCACTGCGCACAAACAGGTTCAGCCGGCCGGCCAGGGCATCGAGCAGCAGCCGCTCGTAGCCACCCACGCGCTGGCTGGCAAAGGCCTTGTCGAAGTCCAGGTCGAGCGACACCGGCGCCAGCGCATCGCTGCTGCCGCTGCCCTTGGCGGCCATGAGTTGCAGCTCCAGCCCGTCTTCGGGTTGCAGCTTGATGACCAGGCGATTGGGCTGGTGCGCACCGGTGAAGATGGGGTGCGGCACGCCGCGAAAGGTGACCACGATGTGCGCCTCGGGCCGTTCCAGCCGCTTGCCGGTGCGCAGGTAGAACGGCACGCCGGCCCAGCGCCAGTTCTGCACCTCGGTGCGCAGGGCCACGAAGGTTTCGCAGGCGCTGTCGGCGGGCACCTTCACTTCTTCGCGGTAGCCCGGCACGGTGCTGCCTGCCACGTTGCCGGCGCGGTACTGGCCGCGCACCACGTCGCGCGCCACGCTGTCTGGCGTGAAGGCCTTGAGCGACTTCAGCACCTTCAGCTTCTCATCGCGAATGGCGTCGGCGTCGTTGCGCGCAGGCGGCTCCATGGCGATCATGGTCAGCAGTTGCAGGGCGTGGTTCTGGATCATGTCGCGCAGCGCGCCGGTGCGGTCGTAGAAGTCGCCGCGCGTGCCCACGCCCAGGCTTTCGGCCAGGGTGATCTGAATGTTGGCAATGCTCTCGCGCCGCCATAACGGTTCAAACAAGGCATTGCCAAAGCGCAGCGCCATCAGGTTCTGCACCGCAGGCTTACCCAGGTAATGGTCGATGCGCAACGCCTGCTGTTCGGTGAAGGCCGCGGCCACGGCGCGGTTGATTTCCTGTGCACTGGCCAGATCATGGCCGAGCGGCTTTTCCAGCACCACGCGCACCTTCGGCCCGTTGCAGCCCACCGCGCCGAGCTGGGTGCAGATCACCGGGAACAGGTGCGGGCTGGTGGCCAGGAACAGCAGCGCCACGTCGGCATTGCGCTCATCGAGCCAGGCTTTCAGGCCGGCGTAGTCGGCCTGGAGCGAGAGGTCCATGCGCCGGTAGTGCAGCAGTTGCGCGAAGCGGGCGAACTCTTCATCGCTGGGGCGCTTGGAGGCCTCCACACCACCGAAGCGTTCCTTGATGAAGGCGCGGTATTCGTCGTCGCTGCGCTCGTCGCGCGCCACCGCCAGGATGCGCCCGCCTGCGGGCAGCTTGCCATTGCGAAAGGCCTGGAACAGCGCCGGCATGAGCTTGCGCCAGGTGAGATCGCCAGTGCCACCAAACAGGACGAGATCGAAGGACATCGTGGTGCACCCGCACGCCGCAGGCTGTAATTAAGTTACATCTTCGATGATGCAGGAGTTTCATGATCGGGTCAATTCGAGCCTCGATGCAGGCCTCGACACGGGCCTCGACGCGACAGGCCACCCAGGGCGGCAGCGGCGCGGGTTTGTCCCGTGCGGGGTGGCGGCGCAGCGCCGCGGCGGCTCGTTACGATGGCGCTTGTTCCTCCTACCGAGATCGACCATGAAACCCATTCGAATCGCGCTGGCTGTTTCGGCCCTGCTACCCGGCGTGGCGCTGGCGCAAGACGCCGGCCAGGTGAACATCATCTGCTCGGTGCAGGCCGAGTGGTGCAACATGATCC
>JANMYI010000286.1:0-9974 GCA_031381955.1 Burkholderiales bacterium | reverse complement strand
GGCCAAGCTGGCCAGCAGCATGCGGCCCCAGATGGCGCCCAGCCGCAGGGCAGGCAGCTCGGGGCGTTGTTGGCGCGCCATCTGGTAGACGGCCACCACCAGGGCGATGTGCACGTACAGAATGACCACGTAGCTGCGGCTGAGGAAGAAAGCCGCGACCAGCCCGCCCACATAACCGACCCACAGCGCACGCGATGCGCGGTGCGTCTGCGCCCAAGCCAGGCCGGCGCTCGACAGGTCTAGCGGGTCGGGTTTGAGCAGGCCGATGCGCCGCAGCATCAGCCAGGTGAGCACCAGGTTGGCGAACCAGAAGAAGTAGCCGAAGACGCCCAGCTCCGCGGCGGCCAGGATGTAGCTGTTGTGCGCGGTGAGGTTGTGGTGTTCCGTGAACAGCCCCTTGCCCACACCGAAGACGGGGCGCGACTGGATCATGAGCATGCCTTCGTACCAGGCCTCGATGCGCCCCTCGGCCGACTCCTCATCGGCCGACATCTCGGCCATGCGGCTGGGCGCCAGCAGCAGCAGCGGCACCAACAGCATGGGCACCACGAACAGGCTGCGCCACACGCCGTAGCGCCACAGGCCATACATGAACAACATGACGCCCAGGGCCAGCGTGGCGCCGCGTGAATTGCACAGGTAGACGTTGAACACCGCCGCGGCGGCCACGGCGCGGTAGGCCCAGCGCTTGATGAAGCCGGCGCCGCCGGCCAGGAACAGCACCAGCGGCACCAGCATCAACAAGGCCATGGCCAGGTCGTTGGGATCGTTCAGAAAGCCCAGGTAGGCGATGCGCCTTTCGATCATCTTCACCCCGGTCCACACCTCGCCGTCGTTCCACAGCAGCACGCCGTGGGTTGAGATGACGGCCACGGCCAGCGCCAGCACGAACAGCACCTGGCGCAAGCGCGCCATCGAATCGATGGTGGTGGCGATGATGAAAAAAAGCAGCACGATCGGCGTCATATCCTTGAATGACAGCCAGGCGCCACCGAGCCAGCCGGCGCGCACGAGCGACAGCAGACAGGCCAGCAGAATAAGCGGCATGCACACGAACTGCGGGGCTTCGAAGTTCTTGGGTTGGCGCGCCAGCCAGAGCACGAACATGAGGGCGAACAACACCGTCAGCACCGGCATGGTGGCCGTCTCGGCGCTGAACTCGTGTGGGCGTGCGTACAGCACGGCCAGGTAGCCCAGCAGGTACGGCATCACGGTGAGCGGGTTCAGGCTCATCGCTCAAACCCCGAGCTGCGCATCGCAGTGGCCCTGCGCTGCCGCAGCCCGCACAGGCGGGCCCTCAACTTCACAGCGCGGCCAAGGTCAGGCCGCGGCTGCGCCAGGCCGGCAACAGTTGCGCCAGCGCTTCGGTGGCCACCGGGCCGTCATCGTGAAACAGCAGGATGTCACCACCGCTCAGTGGCCAGTCTTGCAGCCGCTGCACCACGGCGCCGGCCTCCAGGGTGTAGTCCAGGCTGTCCACGCTCCACAGCACCAGGCGCTGTTGGCCGCGCAGCGTGCGCCACAGCATGCTGGGCGTGGCCTCGCCGTGGGGCGGGCGAAACGGGTGGTGGGCGCGCCCGGTGAAGCCTTGCAACACCGCGTCGGCGGCTTTCACTTCGGCTTGTTGCTGCGCCGGCGCCAGGCGCTTCAGGCGGGCATGGGTCATGGAGTGATTGCCCAGGGCATGGCCTTCGGCGAGCAACCGCTGCACCAGTTCCGGGTGCGCCTGCGCGTCGCGCCCGATGGTGAAAAACGTGGCCTTGGCATCGTGAGCCTTGAGCAGGTCGAGCAAGGCCGGCGTGTGCTGTGCGTTTGGGCCGTCATCAAACGTGAGGTAGATGGCGCCACCCTGCCCAGGCCCGCGCACACACAGCTTGTTGTTCGACAGGCGGGCAACGAGAGGCCAGATCCAATGCATGCTGCTTTCCGATTGATTCAGGTGTTAACGCTGGGCGCCGCAGCGTGCCACAGGCGTTGCACTTGTGCCAGCGTGTCTTGCACGCGCTGCTCCCAGCTCATGGCGGCCACGGCGGCCATGCGCTGCCCGGCCAATGTGGGTGAGTCGCTGGCCAGGGCCAGCTCGGTGGCGGCCAGGAAGGCGCTGCGGTCCGGCGCCACGTGCACCAGCGCGCCAAAGTTGCCCACCTCGGGCGCCGGCACCGAAACCACCGGCTTGCCCGTGGCCAGGTACTCGCGCAGCTTCAGCGGGTTGGCGTTGCGCACCTGCTGATTCTGGCGGTAGGGAATGATGGCCACATCGAACGCACGCGCCCAGCCGGGCAGGCTGTCATACGGTTGCGGGCCCACCAGGTGGATGTTGGCGCAGCGGCGCAGGCCACTCACGTCGCAATGCGCATGGCCCACCAGCAGGAACTGCCACTGCGGGCGTTGCCGGGCCAGCCATTCAATGAGTTCCACGTCGGTCCACGCCGCGATCAAGCCAAAGTAGCCGATCACCGGGTGGGCGAGCCGCGCCGCCGCGGCGGGCACGGGAGTGGCCGGGTTTTGCGCCTGGGCAAACAGTTGCACATCAACGCCATGCGGGGCGTAGCTCGTGGCCGGGTTGAGCGCGCGCTTGGGCGCCAGCAGCGCCGGCGGCACCACGAAGACATGGGCACAGCGCTGCGTGAGGGTGGCATCGCAGGCGCTGATCCACGCCGCGTCGACGCCCGGGTGGGCGGCATAGTCGTCGGTGCAGTAGTACACCGCGATGCGGTGCGGTAGCAGGTCGAGAAAGTACGCCGGGTGCGGCACCACGAACCACAGCACCGGCTCGCTGATGCCGGCCTGGCGCATGGCGCGCTTCACGGCCCAGGCGCCGAAGCGGCGGTTCAGCCATTCGATGCCCGGCCCCTTGAACGGCAGGCGCGGCACGGTGCAGTGCCACAGCCCGGGCTCAACACGTTGCGCGCCGCGCCAGGCCTGGCGCAATTTGCGCCACAAGCGGCCGAGGTCGCGCCCGGTGGCATTGGGCGCACGCATGCCGGGGGAATCAACGTACATCAGGTTGACGCTGGAGGACAGGCCGCGCGCGACATGGTGGCTGCTGGTGCGGTTCTCGGCAAACCAGTCGTTGCCGAAGTAGACGACGGACATGCGCGGCTCGTTCATGGCGCACTGGCCTGGCGCGGCGTGGCGGCGAAATCGATCGAGGTGCAACACAGCTCCTCGTTGGGCAGGTGGCGGAAGGGTTCCGCCACGGTGATCTCGTTCATGCGCGCCAGCAGATCGGCGCGTGCGCGGTGATGGTCCATCACGATGTGCAGGCCCGCGGCTTGCGCTGCCTGGGTGAAGTCGATCGCGCGCAGCCGGTTCTGGTACAGCAGGTCGTTGTTCCAGCGCCGCCACTCACGCTCGCTGAAGCGCAGGTAGTCCACCGCGGTGATGCTGCGGTCGAAGTAGGCGTAGTGGTCACCGCAATTGACGTTGTGCAACGCCAACCCACCGGGGCGCAGGATGCGCACCGTTTCACCCATCAGCGCGGCCAGCACGGCGGCGGGCACGTGCTCCAACACGCTGTTCGAAAACACCAGGTCGACGCTGGCGGCGGCCAGGCCGCTGGCCGCGGCGTCGCCCGGCGCCTGGTACTCGATGCCTGCCGCCCGCAACAAAGCGGCACCGTCCTTGATGGCGGCCAAGGCCTGCCAACGCTCACGCCATGGTGCGGCGCTCTGCCCGCAGGCTTGGGCCATGGCGTCAAGGTGTGTGCCCAGCCGGGCCAGCACGGCAGGCACGTGGCGCAGTTGCAGGTGGCGGTTCAGGTCGATGGTGATGCAACGGCCCACGCCGGCCAGGGCAAAGCACAGCGGCATCACCGGCAGCCAACCGGTGCCCACCTCCAGCATCACGCGACCGGGCAGCTCGAAGTTCAGCTCGCGCAGGTGCCGCGCATGAACCAGCCAGTCATCAACGACCTTGTCGTCAATGTGCTGGGCCAGGTTGCGCCGGCCACCGGCCAGCGCTTGCAAGCCGCTGTTCACCCACATGCCGCCAGGCGCCCTGGACAGCACGCCCTGAACAATGGCTTTCACGTGCCAATCCATGGTGACCTCCCGCGTGGCGTGGCTGCGGCCAAGGTGTTCATCTTCAAAGGCTCTCAGACGAAGGCCATAGGGGCGGCCAGCATGGCGCGGAAACGGTTGCGGCTGACGTAGCGCTCGATGGCCCAGCGGTTCAGGCGCAGCAGGTCCCAGGTGGCCGGGGTGTTCAGCCCCGGCGTGTAGGTGAAGGCAAAGCGGTAACCCGCCTCGCGCACGGCGCGCACCACGCGCTCGTCATAGGCGCGCGGGCCGCCCACCGGGTAGGCCAGCGCGGTTACCGGGCGCCCGGTGTGCGCCTCGATGGCGAGGCGCGACCCGCGCAGCTCATGCATCAACTGCGCATCGCTGGCCACGGAAGACAGCACCGGGTGGGTCACCGTGTGCGAACCAATCTCGATGCCGCTGGCCGCCAGGTTGCGCACATGCGCCCAGCTCATGGGGGCATGCAGGCTGTTTTCGGTGCGCGGGGCGGGCACGTCCAGCGCGTCCATCCAACGTTGCACCGCGGCCAGGCGGTGTTCGTCGCTGAGCAGCTTGAGGTGACGCAGCAAAACTTCGCTGACGGCCTGGCGCTGCCCCATGGTGTGGCCGAGACCCAGCACCTGGCCGGGTTCGACTTCAATCTGCGCCACGCGCGACAGCTTGGTGCTGTGCACCAGGCGGTCGAACCAGTAGACCTCCTGCCGGTCGACGTAGCCGGTGGTGATGAAGACCGTGGCCGCCACGCCGTGGCGGCGCAAGATGGGCAGGGCGATGTCGTGGTTGTCGCGGTAGCCATCGTCGAAGGTGATGAGCAGCGCATTGCGCGGCACCGGCTTGCCGGCATCCAGCAGTGCGGCCAGTTGGCCGGGCGTCAGGGGCTCATAGTGACGCGCCATGTAACCCACCTGCCAATCGAAATCGTCTTCCCAGGCGCTGACCAGTTCGATGTCATAGGCAAAGTGATCCGGGTCGCTGCGCGGCAACACGCGGTGGTAGGCCAGCACACGCAGGTCGTGCCACACCGCCGAATGCAGGGCCGACGCCACCCGCACCAGCCCAGTGCGCTGGATGAGGTGGGCGAAGAACTCCTTCTTGCCTTTCATGCAGCACCGGCAGCGGTTTCAGCGCCACCACGCCGGCTGGCGCGCGGTGGCGGCAGAACGTGGTCGCGGTAGTCGTTCGGGTTACCGCTGCAACCGGCCTCGGCCGCCTTGACGATGTTGTACATCTCGCGCGCACTCACGTAGTGCAGCACATGGCCGTGGCCGGTGTTGTAGCGGCGTTCAAGATCGGCATACATGGCTTCAGCCGCGGGCCCCAGCAAGGCCGGCATGTCACGTTCCTGTGCGCCGTGCGTGTGCACCTTGATGAACAACCACTCGGGCCGGCCTTGAACATGGATGTGCTGGCGCAGCCACAGGTCGGTGCGCTGCGGGCTGGGCGGGCTGCTGGCGCGCACGTCTGAGTTTTCGGTGCGCGGCATCAAACCCCATTTGCGATCGCGCCAGTTCAGTGCCAAAGGCCCTTGCAGGATCAATAGGTCACCGCTGGGCGCGCCGCCCACGCGCACATCGACACCATGGTCGTGCGAACGAGGTGCCAGCGGGTCGTCGGTGGCGTAGTACAGGCCGTTGACCTTGGGGGTCTGGGTTTCGCTGGGCGCTGAAGGCAAGGTGAAATCAGCATAGCAGCCCAGCTCGGCCAGCACCTGCAGCTCGTTGTTCACGCCGCACCAGCGGCCGTCGGCACGGGAGTTATCGAGCGCCCAGTTGCCGTGAATGAAGCCAAACGTTAGCTCACCGCTTTGCGGGTGACGGCTTAAAGCGCCGTGGCGCTCATGCAGCACGCGGGTGAAGCGGCGGATTTTCTCGCGCAGGCCGTCGGCGGTGTCGTGGTCGTGGTGCAGGTGCACCTCGATTTCGCCGTAGCCCGCGCGGCACAAGGCGGCCAGGGCGTCCAGGTGTTCGGGCTCGTATTCCTCCTCGGGGTAGAAGAAGCTGTGCTGGGGCGGCACGCCGTCGGCGTCGCGGTGGCGGCTGGCCAGGGCCTGGTAGCTGGCGCACCAGCGCTGCACGCGCTCGTCTTCCACGCTGCGCGCCGGGCGGCCCCACTTGGGCTCGAAGTGGTCGACGAAGCAGAACATCACGTGCACCGGCCCCGGGCCCGGCGCCGGGCGGCGCTGGTGCAGCCAGGCCGGCAGCCAGATGTGCAGCGCCTTGCGGCGTATTTCAAACGTTAGCAACGCCAGCGCGCCCAGCAAGGCGAGCAGCAGGAGGATGACGGTGACTTTGAGCATGATGTGGCCGGCCGGTCAGCGCGAACTGCGCGCCCACGCGCCTGTGAACCCGCCGCGCAGGTAGCGAACATGGCCCACCAGCAGCGCCAGGTTCATGCTGGTGAAGAACACCGGCAGGCGCGCCAGGCGCGGCACCGCGCCGCGCCGCCCGGCCAGCCAGCCCCACAGCGCGCCGGCATAGAAGGCCGCTTGCGCGGCGGCCAGCGCCACGTAGGCCGGCCCTTGGCCGAGCAAGCACAGGTTGGCCACGAACGCCAGCACCAGCGCATGCGGCACGAACCAGCGCATGAGCTTGTGCGACACAAAGGCCAGCGCCACGTAGCCGCGCCCCGGGTGCATGAGCCCGGCAAAGCGGCGCAGCGCTTGGTAGTTGCCCATGCCGATGCGCACGCGGCGGCCGAATTCGTCGGCCAGGCGCGGCGGCGTTTCCTCGCTGGCGCGGGCCTGCGGGTCGTAGTGACAACGCAGGCCCTTCAACATCAAACCGGCGGCGATGCAGAAGTCGTCGACGATGGTGTCGGCGGCAATCGGCTCGTACTGCGCGCGGCGCAGGGCGTACACGCCACCATTGGCACCGAGCAGGGCGCCCAGGCGGTTCTCGAAAAACTTCAGCATGCGTTCGTAACGCCAGTAGAGGTGGTCGGGGTTGTCGCTGCCGTCGGCGGCCACCAGGCGCAATTCGCCGCTGACGCAACCGATGGCCGGGTCGGCGAAGTGCCGCACCAAGGACTTGATGGTGCCGGGCTCGAACGAGGTGTTGGCGTCGGTGAATACCAGGATGTCTTCGCTGGCCGCAGCGGCCAGGTCGTTGATGACCGACGGTTTGCCGCGGCGCTGGGTGAAGGCCATGAGTTGCACGCGCGGCCCGAGCTGTTCCTGCACCAGCGCGTTGGTGCCGTCGCTGGAGCCATCGGAGCCCACCATCACACGCAGCTTGTGTGCTGGGTAGTCGCTGGCCAGCAGGTTGTGCAGGCGCGCGGCAATGTGGCGCTCCTCGTTGTGGGCGGCCACCAGCACGGCCACGCTGGGCAGCAGGGCCGGGTCGGCCGGGCCCGTGCGGCGCGCGCGCTGGGCCTGACCCGCGCCGCCCGTGGCATGCCGGATGTCGCTGCGCAACTGCCGGCTGCCGGCCAGCACCAGCAGCAGCAGCGGGTACAGCACGTAGGTGTAGGCGGCCACGAACAGGCCGGCGAACAGCACACCCTTGGCCAGCGACGTGGGCGTCATGCAGTGGCCTCTTCGATCATGGCCTTGAGCTGGCGCACGTTGTCGGCCCAGTCGAAGCGGCGGGCGTGGGCGACGATGCGTTCGGCGTCCCACACCATGGCCAGTGCGCGCTGCAACGCCGCTTGCAAGGCCGCGGCGTCTTGCGGCGGCACCATGAGGCCGGCAAATTCGGGCAGCACTTCGGCCACGCCCCCCACCTGCGTGGCCACCACCGGCGTGCCGCAGGCCATGGCCTCGAGCACGACGTTGGGCGTGCCCTCGTTGTGGCTGGGCAGGCACAGCACTTCAGCCGCGGCGTACCAGTGGCACAACTGTTCATGTGGCACGCGCCCGGCAAAGCGCACCCGCTCGCCCAGGCCCAGCGCCACGCTGCGCAGTTGCAGGCTGGCGCGCTGATCGCCGTCGCCGGCGAACACCAGGCGCAACGTGGGGTGCTGAATGACCAGCCCGGCAAAGGCCTGCAGGGTTTCGATGCAGCCCTTGTCGGCCTTCAAATTGCCCACGAACAGCAGCACGCGATCAACATTGCGGTAGCCCAGCGCGGCACGCGCCGCGGCGCGGTCTTGCGGATAGAAGCGCAGCAGGTCGACGCCGTTGTAGAGCACGCTGGTGCGCTGCACGCCCACGCCGATCTCGGCCATGCGCTGCGCCAGCGCCTGGCTGACGGCAACCACGCGGCGCGCCTGGTTCAGCGCCCAGCGGATCTGCCAGCGCCGGCCGCGGTCGTGGCTGTAGACGTTGATGTCGCTGCCATGCACCTTGGCCACGAACGGCGTGCCGCGCAGGCGCGCCAGCGCGGCCACGGCCACGGCGTCGGGGTAGCCCCAACTGGCCAGCACGCAGCGATGGCGCGGCCACATGAACAGGCTGAAGCGCTGCACCAGCAGCGACAAGAACAGACACGCCGCGTGCCAACTGCGCAGCACGCCCGGTGGGTACCAGAACAGCACGTAGTCGACATGCGGCATGCGCAGCATGGCGGCGCGGCGGCGGCGCACGTAGTCAAACGGGTGGCGCAGCGCGCTGGTCCACGGCACGGGCACCAGGATGGTCAGCGGCATGCTCAGGCCCAGGCGCTGGAACTGCTGCTGGTTGAAGGTGCCGCGCGTGGCATCCCACGGGTCGGCGTACAGGTTGGTCACCACCAGAAGTCCGCCCGGCATCGCGCCCTGCTTCACACCATTCATCACACGGCCCCTTGCATGGCGGGCGTGTGGCCGCGCTGATACAGCGCCAGGTAGCGCTCGGCCATGGTGTCCAGCGAGCCTTCACGCAGCGCCCAGGTGCGCGCGGCCTGGCCCAGCATCAGCCGCAGCGGCGGGTTGCCGGCCAGGCGCGCCATGGCCTGGGTCAGGGCGTCGAGGTCGTCGCGCGGCACGAGCAGGCCGCTCAGGTCGTGCGCCACGATCTCGGCGTTGCCGCCGACCTGGGTGGCGATGATCGGCAGCGCGCTGGCGCAGGCCTCCACCAAGGCCAGCGAATAGCCTTCGGTGCGCGACGGCAGCACGAACACATCCAGGCCGGCCAGCAGCTCATGCACGTCGCGCCGCGTGCCCAGCAGCCGGGCGTGGCGCTGCAGGCTCAGCGCCTCGATCTCGCTTTCGAGCGCAGCGCGCTGATCGCCATCGCCCACGAGCACCACGGCCGCGCTCACGCCGGCATCAAGCAGCCGGCGCAACGCTTGCAGCAGCAGGCTTTGACGCTTGGCTTCATGCAGCCGGCCCACGCTGCCGAACAGCACGGCTTGCGCCGGCAGGCCAAGTTCACTGCGCAGTTGGGCGGCGCGTTGATCACTGCGCGGCACAAAGCGCGACAGCTCAATGCCGTTGGGCACCACCACCGCCTTGGCCCGCGGCATGACCCCGTGCCTGACATAGCGCGCGCGCGCCGCGGCGCACACCGACACGGCCGCGTCGGTGCGATGCAGGGCCAGGCGGTACAGGCGCTCGCGGCGTGCGCCAAGCTGGCGCGAACCCATGCCGTGGCGCGTGCTCACCAAGCGCGGCAGCCCCAGCCCCAGGCCGGCCAGGGCGCTGTAGTAGTGCGCCATGGCGTTGTGCGTGTGCGCCACATCGGGCGCGGCCTGGCGCAACATGCCGCGCAGGGCCTTGAACGCGCGCCAATCAAAGCCAGGTTGTTTATCGCAACACTGCACCTCCAAGCCGGCCGCAACGGCTTGCGCCGCCAGCGCACCGCGCCGCCACAGGCAGATGATGGCCACGCTGTGGCCGCGCGCTTGTTGCGCCTGCGCCAGGGCGAGCACGGTGTGCTCCAGCCCGCCGACATCCAGGCTTTCAACGATGTGAACGATCTTCATGCGCCGTGCCCGTTAGTCCAGTGAATCAGTGAAATCGCACCTGCGCCGGGCACCGGCCCACGGGTGAGCGCCTGAACAGGGCGGTGCCCATGGAGCGCGGCCTGGCCAGTGC
>JANMYI010000464.1:0-5110 GCA_031381955.1 Burkholderiales bacterium | reverse complement strand
GCCACGGGGGCCGACGCAGCAGCCGCCGGCGCGGCGGCACTGGCTGCCGCAGCCGCCGGTGCAGCCGCAGCGGCAGGCGGTGCAAACAAGGTCACCTCCACCCTGCGCGCTTGGTCGCCGGTGCCGGCGGTGATGTCTTCGGGCCTTTGCAGCACGATGCGGTCTTCGGCCACGCCCACGGCCTTGAGGGCGTCGCGCACCGCGAAGGCGCGCTGCTTGGCCAGCGCCTTGTTGACGTCAGCCGCGCCGGTTGAATCGACAAAGGCCGAAAGCTGCACCTTGGCGCCGGCATTGGCGCCCAGGTAGTCGGCCACGGCCTTCAACTCAGCCGCCGTGGTGGCGGCAACATCGGCCTTGCCACTGTCAAACAACAATTTGGTGCCGGGGAAATCGGCGGCTTGGGCGCCGCCGGCCAGCACCAGGGCGAGCCACAGCAGGCCCAGGTGAAAGAGCTTTTTCATGATGTGTCCTGTGTAGGTGGGCGTTAAAGTGCGGCCTGGCCGGTCTCGCCGGTGCGGATGCGCACCACCTGCTCGAGCGTGCTGACGAAAATCTTGCCGTCGCCGATCTTGCCGGTGCGTGCCGCGGCCTCGATGGCCTCGATCACGCGCTCGACGATGGCGTCGTCCACCGCCGCCTCGATCTTCACCTTGGGCAGGAAATCGACCACGTACTCCGCGCCGCGGTACAGCTCGGTGTGGCCCTTCTGGCGCCCGAAGCCCTTCACTTCCGTGACCGTGACGCCCTGCACGCCGATGGCGCTCAAGGCTTCACGCACTTCATCAAGCTTGAACGGCTTGATGATCGCCGTGATCATCTTCATAGTGGTTCTCCTTTGTTTTGGATTGGCTGCCGTCAAACGTTAAAAGCTGTACTTCGCGCCGAGCACGACGCGGGCCTTGCCCAGGTCTTTGCCGTTCGGAGAAACATAGCCGTTGGCATCGGTGCCAATCAGCGCGCCGCTGAACGTGACGCCGCTGAAGTCTTTGCTCAGCGTGAGCGAGTAGTCGGTGTACGACGCGGCCGAGGTGTGGGCCACGCGCTGGTGGCCGATGTGCGGCGCCAACGTGATGCCGCTGCCGACGTCGAAGCTGGCGGAAAGATCGAGGTAGCCGCTGTTCTTGCTGTCGGCAAAGCCGAACAGGTTGGTCACGCTGTGCGAATACTTCAGCGTGGCCGGGCCGTAGGTGAGGGCGCCGTAGATTTCGCCCGTGTTGGGGCTGATGCCCAGCTTGTGGCTGGGGTACTGGTAGGCCAGCACACCGACGTCATAGCCCAGATCTTTGCTGATCTCACCTTTGTAGCCGGCGTAGAGGTCGACCTCGACGGAGGCACTACCGCCGCCGTCCTTGATCCACTTGATGTTCGAGGCCCAGGCGCCTGCATAGAACGTGCCCTGGGTGTAGTCAACTCCGCCTTGCACCGCCGGCTTCAGCCGCGTTTGTGAAAGGCCACGGTAGCTGTATTCGGTGAACGCGCCGATGTTGTAGGCCAGGCCGTCGGCGGCCAGGGCAGGCAAGGTAGCGGCAGCCAAAACAGCAGCGGCGGCAATAGCTAAGGTTTTTTTCATGCAAGGCTCCTGTGGGTGTTTCAAATGAGTCACCCACCAGCGTTTGCAGCTTCCGTGCCAGGGCGCACAGGCGTTGGCGCGCCCTGTTTTAGCGCGCAACCATCACGTTAGCGACGCCATAGCGCACCACAACGAAGCGCGCACCGCTACGGTGCAATGGCGCTCATCCTGGCTGGAAGGGCAGAGGCATGGCGCCGTGCCCGCTGCCGTTCAGGGCCTAGCCTTCAGCGGCCTTGCCAACGCGGCGCGCGCTTTTCAATGAACGCCCGCGGGCCTTCCTTGAAGTCTTCGCTGGCCATGGTGCGGGCCTGGCCTTGCTCGCTGGCGCGGGCCAGCTCGGCGTCGCTCAAATCAAACGTTTGGCGCGCCACGCCTAAGCTTTCACGCACCGCGATGGGTGCGTTCACGGTGATGCGCGCGGCCAGCGCTTGCGCGGCATCGAGCAGCCCTTCGGGCGCCAGCGCCAGCACGTTGACCATGCCCAGCGCATGCGCACGCTCAGCGCTGATGGGCTCGCCGGTGAGGATCATTTCGCGCGCCACGGCGCTGGGCAGCGCGCGCGGCAGGCGGTACAGCCCGCCGGCCGAAGCGATCAGCCCGCGCTTGACTTCCGGCAAACCAAAGCGCGCCTGCGGCACGGCCACCACCAGGTCGCAGGCCAGCACCAACTCGCAGCCGCCGGCCAGGGCGGGGCCGTTCACCGCGGCGATCCAGGGCTTGTTGCGCCGCGCATGCACGAAGCCGGCAAAGCCGCCGCGTGCCGTGCGCAGTTCGCTGGCGCGGCCGGCCGAGACCGCTTTCAGGTCAGCCCCGGCGCAAAACGCCTCGGGCCCGGTGCCGGTGAGGATGACGACCCAGACATCGTCGTCAGCATCGGTTTCATCGATCGCCGCTTCCAGCCCTTGCGCCACCTCCGGGCTGATGGCGTTGCGCGCCTCGGGCCGATTGATGGTGACCAAGGCCACGTGATTGGGCAAACGTTGAACGGTGACTTGGGCTGAATTGGGCATGGCCGGCTCGCTGTATGGGGTGTGCACAGCGTAGCGCAAGTGGCGTGGCGTAAGGGCTGCCTGAAGGGCTGGTCACAATCGCGCCGGGTTCGGGCAGCAGGGGGGCAAGGATGTCATTGGCTGTGGTGATGAGCCGCGCGCTCGATGGGCTGGAGGCGGCCGAGGTGCGCGTGGAAGTGCACCTGGCCAACGGCCTGCCCAGCTTCACCCTGGTGGGCCTGGCCGACACCGAAGTGAAGGAAGCGCGCGAACGGGTGCGCGCGGCGCTGGCGCAGAGCGGCTTCGCCTTCCCGCACAACAAGCGCATCACCGTGAACCTGGCGCCGGCCGATCTGCCCAAGGACAGCGGGCGCTTCGACCTGCCCATTGCGCTGGGCATCCTGGCCGCGCAGGGCATGCTCGACACGGCCAAGCTCGCTGCCTGCGAGTTCGCCGCCGAGTTGTCATTGGCCGGTGAGTTGCAGCCCATTCGCGGCGCCCTGGCCCTGGCCCTGGGCGCGCGCCGTGCCGGCTGCACGCGCATGCTGGTGCTGCCCGAAGCCAGCGCCGGCCTGGCCGCGCATGTGCAGGGGCTGGATGTGCGCAGCGCCGCGCACCTGCTGCAAGTGGTGCAGGCCCTGCTGCCGGGCGACGATGCCCAACCGCTGCCGCGTGCGGAGCCCGTGCCGCTGGCTGCCGCAGCCGCCCTGCCAGACTTGCGCGAAGTGAAGGGTCAGGCCAGCGCCAAACGTGCCCTGGAAATTGCCGCCGCCGGTGGCCACAGCCTGCTGATGGTGGGCCCGCCGGGCACGGGCAAATCGATGCTGGCGCAGCGCCTGGCCGCTTTGCTGCCGCCCATGGATGAAGACGAACGCCTGGCCAGTGCGGCCATCAACTCACTCAGCACACAGGGCTTTGATGCCGCCAGCTTTGGTCAGCGGCCGTGGCGCAGCCCGCACCATACGGCCAGCTCGGTGGCCCTGGTGGGGGGCGGCTCACCGCCGCGGCCAGGCGAGATCTCCTTGGCCCATGGCGGCGTGTTGTTCCTGGATGAATTGCCCGAATTCCCCCGCAGCGCACTCGAAGCCTTACGTGAACCGTTAGAGAACGGCCGCATCACCATCTCACGCGCCGCGCACCAGGCCACCTTCCCGGCGCGTTTTCAGCTCATCGCCGCCATGAACCCCTGCCCCTGCGGCTACCTGGGCGCGCAGGCCGCCACGGGCAAGCAATGCCGCTGCACGCCCGACGCCGTGGCACGCTACCGGGCGCGCCTGTCGGGCCCGCTGCTCGACCGGCTGGACATGCAGATCGAGGTCCAGGCCATCAGCCCGCAAGCCCTGATGGCCCTGCCCGATGGTGAGGCTTCCAGCGTGGTGGCGCAGCGCGTGGCGCGGGCACGCGCTGCGCAAACGGCGCGCCAGGGCCTGGCCAATGCGGCGCTGGCAGCGGCGCAGTTGGATGACGTATTGGGGCTGGAAGACGCCGCCGCACGTTTTGCCCAAACCGCGGCGCAGCGCCTGGGTTGGTCTTCACGCAGCCTGCACCGGGCGCTGAGGGTGGCGCGAACGATTGCCGACCTGGCCGGCGCCAGCGCCGTGGCCACGGCGCATGTGGCCGAGGCCTTGCAGTACCGCCGCGTGCTCGCGGCATGATGCCGGTGTGCGCCTTGTTTCAAAGGTTAGGTGCCAGCGCCCGGCGCGCGGCGTCGAGCGTGACGCCGTGGCGCTGCGCCCAATCGGCCAATTGGTCTTCGCCGATACGGCCCACGTTGAAATACACCGCCTGCGGGTGCGCCAGATAGAAGCCGCTCACGCTGGCCGCCGGCGTCATGGCCAGGCTGCTGGTCAGGGCCATGTCAATCTCGCTGGCTCGCAGCAATTCAAACATGGCGCGTTTCACTGAATGATCGGGGCACGCCGGGTAGCCCGGCGCCGGGCGGATGCCGCGGTACTGCTCGGCAATCATGTCCTCAACCGTCAACTTTTCATCCGCCGCGTAGCCCCAGAACTCCTTGCGCACGCGCTCGTGCAACCGCTCGGCAAACGCCTCGGCCAGGCGGTCGGCCAGGGCCTTGAGCATGATGCCGGAATAGTCGTCCAGCGCCTGCTCAAACTGCGCGGCGCGCGCGTCGGCGCCATGGCCGGCGGTGACCGCGAAGGCGCCGATGTAGTCGGCCCGAACCCCCTTGGGCGCGATGAAATCGGCCAGGCTGCGGTTGGGCCTTTTCACGCCATCAACCAGCGGGCGCTCGCTTTGCAGGCGCAGCGGTTGCCAGCGCAGCAACACCTGGCTGCGCGATTCATCGGCGTAGACCTCGATGGTGTCGTTAGCCACCGTGTTGGCCGGCAGCAGCGTGATCACGCCGTGCGCTTGCAGCCAGCGGCCGTCGATGACCTTCTTCAGCAGCGCCTGTGCGTCGGCAAACACCTTGCGCGCCGCGTCACCCACCACCTCGTCTTGCAAGATGGCGGGGTAGCGGCCGGCCAGATCCCAGGTCTGGAAGAACGGGCCCCAGTCGATGTGGCGCGCCAGTTCGGCCAAATCTTGG
>JANMYI010000400.1:0-1771 GCA_031381955.1 Burkholderiales bacterium | reverse complement strand
CAGAGTCGCAACGAGATCAACGGCCTGCTCGGCCGCATCGACTTCTTCCTGGCCGAATGCGAGGCCGCCATCGCGCCCGAAGACGTGTTCAGCGCCGGCGGCATGGTCGAACGCATCACGCACGAGCCGCTGGGCGTGGTGGCCAACATTTCGGCCTGGAACTACCCGTATTTCGTGGGCTGCAACGTCATCGTGCCCGCGCTGCTCACGGGCAACGCCGTGCTCTACAAGCCCAGTGAGTTCGCCACGCTCAGCGGCCAGCACATCACCCGGCTGTTGCATGCCGCGGGCGTGCCCGCTGCCTTGATGGCCTGCCTGGTGGGTGCGGGTGAAGTCGGCGCGGCATTGCTCGAACAGCGCATTGACGGCCTGTTCTTCACCGGCAGCCACGCCACCGGCCAGCGCATCGCCACTAAGCTGGCGCCAAGGCTGGTGAAGCTGCAACTCGAACTCGGCGGCAAAGACCCGGTTTACGTTCGCGCCGATGCCGACGCGGCACTGGCCGCCGCGTCGCTGGCCGATGGCGCCATGTACAACACCGGCCAGAGCTGCTGTTCGGTGGAACGCATCTACGTGCATGAAAACCTGTTCGACGCTTTCCTGAAGCACTTCCTGGCCACCGTGGCCGGCTTCACCCAGGGCAACCCGCTCGATGAAGCCTGTTACCTCGGCGCCATTACGCGCGCGCCGCAGTTGGCCGTGTTGCAAGCCCAGGTGCAGGACGCCCTGGCCAGGGGCGCCACCTTGCACTGCGGCGGTAAGGTGCTGCCCGGCCCGGGCAACTGGTTCGAACCCACGGTGCTCAGCGGCGTTAACCACAGCATGCAGGTGATGCGCGAGGAAAGCTTCGGCCCGGTGATCGGCATTCAAGCGGTGAGGGGCGACGACGAAGCCGTGGCGCTGATGAACGACACCCGCTATGGCCTCACCTCCGGCGTCTACTCTCGCAGCGACGACCAGGCGCGCGCGCTGCTGGCCCAGGTGAACGCCGGCAGCGTGTACTGGAACTGCTGTGATCGTGTCAGCCCGCGCCTGCCCTGGAGCGGGCTCGGTGACTCAGGCCTGGGCCTGACGTTGTCGCGCCAGGGCATCCAGACCTTCACCCGGCCAAAAGCCTGGCACTTGAAGCAGGCTTGAGCTTTTGCGTTGATCACCAGGCTGGCCATCTTCGACCTCGACCACACGCTGCTCAATGGCGACAGCGATGTGCTGTGGTGCGAATTCCTGATGCAGCGCGGCGTGCTGGGGCGCGATCACTTCGAACCGCTTAACCACGAGATGGAGCGGGCCTACCAGGCCGGCACGGTGAGTGCGGTTGATTTCTGCGCCTTCTACATCGGCACCCTGGCCGGGCGCACGCGCACGCAATGGAAAGCGCTGCGCGGCGAATACCTCAAGCAGGTGATCGCGCCGCGCATCCCGGCCGCCGCCCATGCCCTGGTGCGCCAGCATGCCAAGCTGGGCGACACGCTCATCCTGAGCACGGCCACCAACCGCTTTCTCGCAGAGTTGACAGCGCGCTATTTGGGCATTGATGAACTCATCGCCACCGATTGCGAGTTCGACTTGCAAGACCAATTCACCGGCCGACCCAGCGGCGTGCTGAACATGCGCGAAGGCAAGGTGGCGCGGCTGCACACCTGGTTGGCCGAGCGCGGCTTGCAGCGCCATGAGTGGGTGGCCACGGTGTACAGCGATTCGATCAACGACCTGCCCTTGCTGCAGGCGGGCCAGCACGCGGTTTGCGTGAACCCCGATGCGCAACTGGCCG